>NZ_JBHUDD010000159.1:0-92608 GCF_042677865.1 Lacimonas salitolerans
AGCGTCGTCTTGCCGTGGTCAACGTGACCGATCGTGCCGATGTTCACATGCGGCTTGTTACGTTCAAACTTTGCCTTTGCCATGATGGCCTCCTGATTGTCGTGTGGGTGGTGGGGTCGGACCCCACCCTACGGTGGTGGGTAGGGCGGGGTTCACCCCGCCATCCCGTTATGCGTATTTCGACTGGATCTCTTCCGAGATGTTCTGCGGCACCGGATCATAATGCGAGAACTGCATCGTGAACTGGGCGCGGCCCGAAGACATCGACCGCAGCGTGTTGATATAGCCGAACATGTTGGCCAGCGGCACGTTCGCGTCGATCGCGATCGCATTGCCGCGCGGTTCCTGACCCGAGACCTGCCCGCGCCGCGACGTAAGATCGCCGATCACGTTGCCGGTATATTCTTCGGGGGTCACGACCTCGACCTTCATCATCGGTTCCAGCAGCTTGGCCCCGGCCTTGCGCAGACCTTCGCGCATTGCCATCCGCGCCGCGATTTCGAACGCCAGAACGCTCGAGTCCACGTCGTGGAACTTGCCATCGACCAGCGCCACCTTGAAGTCGATCACCGGGAAGCCCGCCAGCGGACCGGAGTCCATCACCGACTTGATGCCCTTTTCCACGCCCGGGACGTATTCCTTGGGCACGGTGCCGCCAACGATGCGCGATTCGAAGGAATAGCCTTCGCCCGGCGCTGTCGGCGAGATGATCAGCTTTACCTCGGCGAACTGACCCGACCCACCCGACTGTTTCTTGTGGGTGTAGGTGTGTTCGACCTCGTGGCCGATGGTTTCACGATAGGCCACCTGCGGCGCACCGATATTGGCTTCGACCTTGAACTCGCGCTTGAGACGGTCAACCAGAATGTCCAGGTGCAGTTCGCCCATGCCCTTCATGATCGTCTGACCCGATTCAAGATCGGTTTCGACGCGGAAGGACGGGTCTTCTGCTGCCAGACGGGCCAGACCCGCCGACATCTTCTCCTGGTCACCCTTGGTCTTGGGCTCGACCGCGATCTCGATCACGGGATCGGGGAAGGTCATGGTTTCCAGAACCACCGGCGCCTTGGGATCGCACAGCGTGTCCCCCGTGGTGGTGTCCTTCAGACCGGCCAGCGCGATGATGTCGCCGGCAAATGCCTCTTCGATCTCTTCGCGGTTGTTCGAGTGCATCATCATCATGCGACCGATGCGCTCTTTCTTGCCCTTGGTCGAGTTCAGCAGGCTGTCGCCCTTTTTCATCTGACCCGAATAGATCCGCGTGAAGGTCAGCGAGCCGACGAACGGGTCGTTCATGATCTTGAACGCCAGACCAGCAAAGGGCATCGAATCGTCCGCACGGCGGGGAATGTTGCGCTCTTCGGTCTCGTCATCGGGGCTGAAGCCCATGTAATCGACCACGTCCAGCGGGCTGGGCAGGTAGTCGACAACCGCGTTCAGCAGCGGCTGCACACCCTTGTTCTTGAACGCCGAGCCGCACAGGACAGGCACGAACTTCATGGCCAGGGTGCCCTTGCGGATCAGCTGGCGCAGGGTCTTCACATCAGGCTCTTCGCCGTCGAGATAGGCCATCATGGCCTCGTCGTCCATTTCGACGGCGTTCTCGATCAGCTTGGCACGCCATTCGGCGGCCAGCTCCTGCAGGTCTTCGCGGATCGGCTGACGGGTCCAGGACGCGCCCAGATCCTCACCCTTCCAGGTCCATTCTTCCATGGTGACCAGGTCGATGATGCCTTCCAGCTCGGTCTCGGCGCCGATCGGAATCTGGATCGGGGCCGGGATCGCGCCGGTGCGGTCTGCGACCATCTGCACGCAGTTGAAGAAATCGGCGCCGATCTTGTCCATCTTGTTGACGAACACGATGCGCGGCACCTTGTAACGGTCGGCCTGACGCCACACGGTTTCGGTCTGCGGCTCGACGCCCGCGTTGGCGTCCAGAACGGCAACCGCGCCGTCAAGAACGGCCAACGAACGCTCGACTTCGATGGTGAAATCGACGTGGCCGGGCGTATCGATGATGTTCATGCGGTACTTGACATCGTCGGTGCCTTCGGCAGACGGGTCTTCCTGCCACTGCCAGAAGGTGGTGGTCGCCGCCGAGGTGATCGTGATGCCGCGTTCCTGCTCCTGCTCCATCCAGTCCATGGTGGCCGCACCATCGTGCACCTCACCGATGTTGTGGGACTTGCCGGTGTAGAAAAGGATACGCTCCGAGCAGGTCGTCTTGCCTGCGTCGATATGCGCCATGATACCAAAGTTGCGGTACCGTTCGAGGGGATAATCGCGTGCCATTTGGCCTGATCCTTCGGGTCTGAATTACCAGCGGTAATGGCTGAACGCTTTGTTGGCGTCGGCCATCTTGTGGGTGTCTTCGCGCTTTTTCACGGCAGAGCCGCGCGACTGAACCGCATCCATCAGCTCGCCTGCAAGGCGCTCTTCCATGGTGTGTTCGTTTCGCGCGCGCGAGGCGTTGATCAGCCAGCGGATGGCCAGGGCCTCGCGGCGTTCGGGGCGCACTTCGACGGGCACCTGATAGGTGGCACCACCAACCCGGCGCGAGCGGACCTCGACCGACGGCTTGATGTTGTCCAGTGCTTCATGGAACACCTCGACCGGGGCGCGCTTGATCTTGCCTTCGACACGCTCCAGCGCGCCATACACGATCCGCTCGGCGACCGATTTCTTGCCGGCCAGCATCAGGTTGTTCATGAACTTGGTGAGAACCCGATCACCGTACTTGGCATCGGGCAGGACTTCGCGTTTTTCAGCGGCGTGACGACGGGACATCTGTTGATCCTCTTACTTCGGACGCTTCGCGCCATATTTCGAACGGCGCTGCTTACGATCCTTGACGCCCTGGGTATCCAGAACACCGCGCAGGATGTGATAACGCACACCGGGAAGGTCTTTGACACGGCCGCCACGGATCAGGACAACCGAGTGTTCCTGAAGGTTGTGGCTTTCACCGGGAATATAGCTGATGACCTCGTAGCCGTTGGTCAGGCGCACCTTGGCAACCTTACGCATGGCCGAGTTCGGCTTTTTCGGTGTCGTGGTATAAACTCGTGTGCAAACGCCCCGCTTTTGCGGGTTCCCTTCAAGGTGAAGGGATTTGGAGCGTTTCACTTTGGGCTGCCGCGGCTTGCGGATCAGCTGTTGGATCGTTGGCATTCGGTCTCTTTCCCCGTCTATCAACACATGTGTCAGCGCGGGCATCCCCGCAGGTTTCTGTCCAATCTTCACCTTGCGCGTCCACAAAGCGAAAAGACCGCCATCGTTCCCATTCCGAGGTGAACGACGCGGTGAGCTTCCAGAGGATCGGGGCACCAATAGCCCGGATCGTGGCCACTACGATTTTGATATCGGCAAAGGGGAGACCCCGAGCCGGATGTGGCGCGTATAGGGGGAGTCGTTGGGGTTGTCAACAAGCCGCTGATGCTTCCGGTCACTCAACCGCCATGCAACAGGCGCAACCATGCCGCCTGCGCCCCGGGCAGGTCAAACGCAAACCTCTCGTGCAGGGTCTGTGGCAGTTTGGCCTCGTCATGCCAGGCCTCTTCGGCATTGTGCGGGCTGTGTGCCACGCTGCTGTCGTTGCCGCCATGCGCCCCGCGCAGGTACATCGGCACCTTGGGAAAGGTCACCGTCGGGATGCGCTTCCACATTTGGGCATGGTTGAAATCCAGCAGGCTCTGATCGCTTTGCGGACGTTGATAGACCACCAGCGCGGGCGTCCAGTAGCGCGTGGTCACCGGTTGCAGGGTGATCCCGTCATGTTCGGTCCGCAAGATGTAGCCGCGGTTGAAATCCAGCGCCAGCTTGCCGCCCGACCGGAACAGCGCCTTGATCCGGGTGAACATGTCGCGCGTGCGTTCGATGAAATCCACCGCCACCGCGTCATCGTCATCGATGCGAAACTCGGCCACAGCGCGGGCGTCGCCTTCGCGCGACTCCTGCATCACGCGGCGGCAGATCTCCTGATGCGGTTGGCCCTCGGGGGCAAAGACCGGCCTGATCTGCGGGATGTCTGCGATCAGGTTCAGCACCCGCCCGCGCGCCTCGCCCGGCAACCGATCGCCCATCAGAAGGATCACGGTGAAATCCGGGTCGGTCTGCGCGCGCAGCGGCGGCAGCACCACGTGCTCCAGATAAAACAGCCGCAACTCCAGCCTTGCGGGATCATACAGATCCGCCCGGATCGCCGCCAATCCGCCCTTGGCATCACGCTGGAACGCACCGGGGGCCGAAGGATAGTTCCACCGGCACAGCCCCAGCGCCTGCACCCGCAGGCTCATGCCTTCAACCTGCCGCGCCGGACCAACTGGCCTTCGCGGTACAGCGTGAATATCCCCATCCCCACCACGATGGCCGCGCCCAGCAGGGTCAGCGGCTCGGGCCAGTCGCCGAACACCAGCCAGCCCAACACCAGCGCCCAGATCAGACCGGTATAGCGGAACGGCGTGACAAAAGCGATTTCGCCCACCCGCATCACCATGATCGAGGACAGGTAGCCGCCGATCACCATCACCGACGCCGCCAGCACCAGCAGGGCTGCGTTCAGATCCAGCGCGGCCCACTCGTCCAGCACGCTGCCCAGACCGAAAAACGCCATCACCGCCCCCGAGGTCAGGAAGGTGACCAGCAACGACGGTGTCTCGGCGCTCAGCTTGCGGGTGGACAGGTCGCGCATGGTCACGAAACACACGGCGATCAGCGCATAGAGGGAATAGAGCGTGAACCCCTCGGTCCCCGGCCGCACGATCAGCATCACGCCCACCAGCCCGATCAGGATCGCCCCCATTCGCCGCCAGCCCAGCGGCTCCTTGAACACCAGTGTCGCTGCCAGCGTGACGATCAGCGGCAGCGATTGCAGGATCGCGGTGACATTGGCCAGCGGCATGTTGAACAGCGCGGTCAGAAAGAAATAGGCCGCGCCCACTTCGGCCACCAGCCGCAGGGCGACCAGTCTCCAGTCGCGGCGCGGGATCGCCCGGGCAAAGGCCCCCATCCGCCAGGCCAGCACACCCACCATCACCGTGGTCAGCAGCCCGCGCAGAAACAGCAGCTGGAACAGCGGCAGGGTGCCCGCCAGCATCTTCACGAAGGTGTCGTTGAGGGTAAAGGCGGCCATGCTGGCCATCATCAGCAGCGCGCCCTTGAAATTGTCGCTCAGCCCCGCCGCTGTCATCGCCCTGCCCCCCTCCGTCACATGCTGTGACGAAACACCGTATCGCCACGAATGAAAAGCCCCGCCCAAAACAAAAAAGGCCCCGCTGATGCGGGGCCTTTCGCGTGTCACTCAGGCTGCGATCACTCGCGGCTTTCCGGCGTTTCCACCAGGTTGTCGAACCCGTCGCCACCGATCACGTCGTCGTCCTTGACCGGAGCGGCCAGCGCCGCTGCGGCCTCGGCCTCTTCGCGGCGTGCCTCGATCACGATGCTGTCGCGACCCTGTGCGATCTGGCGCACGCGCTGGGTTGCCCCACCCGTGCCCGCCGGGATCAGACGGCCCACGATCACGTTCTCTTTCAGGCCCACCAGCTTGTCCACCTTGCCCTGAACCGAGGCTTCGGTCAGCACGCGGGTGGTTTCCTGGAACGACGCCGCCGAGATGAAGCTGCGCGTTTGCAGCGACGCCTTGGTGATGCCCAGCAGGATCGGCTCGCCCGAAGCGGGGCGACCGCCCTTGGCCTCGGCCTTGGCATTGGCCTGATCCAGCTCCTGCTTGTCCACATGCTCGCCCTTCAGCAGGGTGGTATCCCCGCTGTCCGAGATTTCGAACTTCTGCAGCATCTGGCGCACGATCACTTCGACATGCTTGTCGTTGATCTTCACACCCTGCAGACGATACACGTCCTGCACCTCGTCGATCATGTAGTTGGCAAGCGCCTCGACACCCATGATGGCCAGGATGTCATGCGGCGCGGGATTGCCGTCCATGATGTAATCGCCCTTCTGGACGAAATCGCCTTCCTGAACCGGGATGTGCTTGCCCTTGGGCACCATGTATTCCACCGGCGACAGGCTGTCGTCGGCAGGCTCGATGGTGATGCGGCGCTTGTTCTTGTAGTCCTTGCCGAACCGCACATAGCCGTCGATTTCCGAGATGATCGCGTGATCCTTGGGGCGACGCGCCTCGAACAGTTCCGCCACCCGCGGCAGACCGCCGGTGATGTCCTTGGTCTTGGCCCCTTCGCGCGGAATACGCGCAACCACGTCGCCCGCGACGACCTCCTGACCTTCCTCGATCGACAGGATCGCATCCACCGACATCGGATAGGTCACCGGGTTGCCCGCATCGTTGCGCACCGGCTCGCCGTCTTCACCGACCAGGATGATCTCGGGCTTCAGCTCGTTGCCCTTGGGGGCCGCGCGCCAGTCCATCACGATCTTCTGGGTCATGCCGGTGGCGTCATCGGTCTCGTCGCGCACGGCGATCCCGGTGACAAGGTCCACGAACTTGGCCGTGCCCGACTTTTCGGCGATGATCGGCAGGGTATAGGGATCCCATTC
This sequence comes from Lacimonas salitolerans, assembly GCF_042677865.1. NCBI lineage: Bacteria > Pseudomonadati > Pseudomonadota > Alphaproteobacteria > Rhodobacterales > Paracoccaceae > Lacimonas > Lacimonas salitolerans. Next base: position 6,514 of record NZ_JBHUDD010000159.1, read on the forward strand.
GAACAGCTTGCCACCACGGATGACCTTGTCGCCCTCCTTGACGAACAGCTTGGAGCCATAGCCGACCTTGTGGCTGGCCCGCTCGACGCCGTTGTCGTCCTGGATCACCAGCTTCATGTTCCGGCCCATCACCAGCATCTCGCCCGAGGCGTTTTCCAGGATCTGCGCGTTCTCGAATGCGATCACACCCTCCTGGCTGGCTTCAAGGAAGGACTGCTGACCACCCTGTGCCACGCCGCCGATGTGGAACGTCCGCATCGTCAGCTGCGTGCCGGGTTCACCGATCGACTGCGCCGCGATGATGCCCACCGCCTCGCCGGTGTTGACCATCGTGCCGCGCGCGAGGTCACGACCATAGCACATGGCACAGACGCCATCCTCGGCCTCGCAGGTCAGCGGGCTGCGGATGCGCATGGTCGGCACGACCGCCTCTTCGACCATATCGGCCAGACGTTCGTCGATCAGCGTGCCGACGGGGAACAAAAGCTCGCCGGTGGCGGGATGGATCACATCTTCGGCCGCGACACGGCCCAGAACACGTTCGCCCAGGGTCGCCACGACCTCGCCATCGTTGATCGCGGGCTCTGCCGTGATCGACCGGTCGGTGCCGCAGTCACGCTCGCGCACGATGCAATCCTGCGCCACGTCCACCAGACGCCGCGTCAGATAGCCCGAGTTCGCGGTCTTGAGTGCCGTGTCCGACAGACCTTTCCGCGCGCCGTGGGTCGAGTTGAAGTATTCAAGAACGGTCAGACCTTCCTTGAAGTTACTGATGATCGGCGTTTCGATGATGTCGCCGTTCGGCTTGGCCATCAGGCCACGCATGCCGCCCAGCTGCTTCATCTGCGTGACCGAGCCACGCGCACCCGAATGCGCCATCATGTAGACGCTGTTGGGCTCGCGCACCGATCCGTCCTCGTCGCGCTTTTCCGACGAGATGGTGGTCATCATCGCCTCGGTGACCTTGTCGTTGCACTTCGACCAGGCATCGACGACCTTGTTGTACTTCTCACCCTGGGTGATCAGGCCGTCCATGTACTGCTGTTCGAAATCCTTCACCTGATCGCGGGTCTCATCCACGATCGGCCACTTGCTCTCGGGGATGACCATGTCATCCTTGCCAAAGCTGATCCCGGCCCGGAACGCTTCCTTGAAGCCCAGTGTCATGATCTGGTCACAGAAGATGACGCTCTCTTTCTGACCGCAATAGCGATAGACGGTGTCGATGACCTGCTGCACCTCTTTCTTTCGCAGCAGACGGTTGACCAGATCGAACGGCGCCTTGGTGTTCAGCGGCAGCAAGGCCCCCAGACGCACCCGGCCCGGCGTGGTGTCGAACCGGGTCCAGACATCGTTGCCCTCTTCATCGATCTGCTTGACGCGGCACTTGATCTTGGCGTGCAGATGCACGGCACCGGCGTTCAGCGCATGTTCGACCTCTTCGATCGAGGCAAAGGACATGCCCTCGCCCTTCATGCCCTCGCGTTCGATGGTCACATAGTACAGACCAAGGATCATGTCCTGCGACGGCACGATGATCGGCGCGCCGTTGGCAGGCGACAGAACGTTGTTGGTCGACATCATCAGCACGCGCGCTTCCAGCTGCGCTTCCAGCGACAGAGGAACGTGCACGGCCATCTGGTCGCCGTCAAAGTCGGCGTTGAAGGCCGAACAGACCAGCGGATGAAGCTGGATCGCCTTGCCTTCGATCAGAACGGGTTCGAACGCCTGGATGCCAAGACGGTGCAGCGTGGGCGCACGGTTCAGCATGACAGGATGTTCGCGGATCACCTCGTCCAGGATATCCCAGACCTCGGGGCGCTCCTTTTCCACCAGCTTTTTCGCCTGCTTGACGGTGCTCGACAGCCCCTTCGCCTCAAGCCGCGAATAGATGAACGGCTTGAAAAGCTCCAGCGCCATCTTCTTGGGCAGGCCGCACTGGTGCAGCTTGAGTTCCGGCCCGGTCACGATGACCGAACGGCCGGAAAAGTCGACGCGCTTGCCCAGAAGGTTCTGACGGAAGCGGCCCTGCTTGCCCTTCAGCATGTCCGACAGCGATTTCAGCGGGCGCTTGTTGGCCCCCGTGATCACCCGGCCGCGACGGCCGTTGTCGAACAGCGCATCGACGGATTCCTGCAACATCCGCTTTTCGTTGCGCACGATGATGTCGGGCGCGCGCAGCTCGATCAGCCGCTTGAGACGGTTGTTGCGGTTGATCACCCGGCGGTACAGGTCGTTCAGGTCGGACGTCGCGAACCGGCCGCCATCCAGCGGCACCAGCGGGCGCAGCTCGGGCGGGATGACCGGAATCACGGTCATGATCATCCATTCCGGGCGGTTGCCGGATTCCAGGAAGGATTCAACAACCTTCAGGCGCTTGATGATCTTCTTGGGCTTCAGCTCGCCGGTCGCTTCCTTCAGATCGGCACGCAGCTGATCGGCCTCGGCTTCCAGATCGATATTGGCCAGCATCTCGCGGATCGCCTCGGCGCCGATATTGGCGGTAAAGGCATCCATGCCATAGGCGTCCTGCGCATCCAGGAACTCTTCTTCGTTCATCAGCTGACCATAGGACAGATCGGTCAGACCCGGTTCGATCACCACGTAGTTCTCGAAATACAGGATGCGTTCCAGATCGCGCAGGGTCATGTCCAGCATCAGGCCGATGCGCGAGGGCAGCGACTTGAGGAACCAGATATGCGCGACGGGCGATGCCAGCTCGATATGGCCCATCCGCTCGCGGCGGACCTTCTGCAGCGTCACCTCGACGCCGCATTTCTCGCAGACGACGCCGCGATACTTCATGCGCTTGTACTTGCCGCACAGGCATTCGTAATCCTTGATCGGGCCAAAGATACGCGCGCAGAACAGACCGTCACGCTCGGGCTTGAACGTACGGTAGTTGATGGTCTCGGGCTTCTTGATCTCGCCATAGGACCACGACAGGATCCGCTCGGGCGACGCCAGCGAGACCTTGATCTCGTCGAACACCTTGGGCGGGGTCAGCGGGTTGAACGGATTGTTTGTGATTTCCTGGTTCATCTTCAGATCCTTGAATTCGGGCTGGAAAGAGGACAGGGGGCCGAGATTTTTCGTCCGAAAAATCTCGCGCGCCCCGCGGTGATCCGCGTAAATTTTCGCACGAAAATTTACGCTTGCTCGTCCTCCTCAGCGTCCAGGAGTTCCATGTTGAGGCCCAGACCCCGGACCTCCTTGACGAGAACGTTGAACGATTCCGGCACGCCGGCCTCGAAGTTGTCCTCGCCTTTCACGATGCTTTCATAGACCTTGGTGCGGCCTGCCACGTCATCCGACTTGACCGTCAGCATTTCCTGCAAGGTATAGGCGGCCCCGTACGCTTCCAGCGCCCAGACCTCCATCTCGCCGAAACGCTGACCGCCGAACTGCGCCTTGCCGCCCAGCGGCTGCTGGGTCACCAGGCTGTATGGCCCGGTCGAGCGCGCGTGGATCTTGTCATCCACAAGGTGATGCAGCTTGAGCATGTACTTGACGCCCACGGTCACCGGACGGGCAAACTGCTCGCCCGTGCGACCGTCGAACAGAACCGACTGCCCCGAGGTGTCAAACCCCGCGCGCACCAGCGCGTCGTTGACATCGGCCTCCTTGGCCCCGTCAAACACCGGCGTTGCGATCGGCACACCGCGTGTCACGTTGCCTGCCGCCTCGATCAGCGTCCCCTCGTACATGCCGACGATGCCTTCTTCGTACACATCATCGCCATAGGCCAGGTGCATCGCCTCGCGCACCGGAGTCAGGTCACCGGTGCGGCGATAGTCCTGCAACGCCTCGTCGATCTTGATCCCCATGCCGCGCGAGGCCCAGCCCATGTGCGTCTCGAGGATCTGCCCGACGTTCATGCGCGACGGCACGCCCAGCGGGTTCAGACAGATGTCGACCATGGTGCCATCGCCAAGGAACGGCATGTCCTCGATCGGCACCACCTTGGAAACGACGCCCTTGTTGCCGTGCCGGCCCGCCATCTTGTCGCCCGGCTGCAGCTTGCGCTTCACCGCGACAAAGACCTTGACCATCTTCATCACACCCGGCGGCAGATCATCGCCCCGGCGCACCTTTTCGACCTTGTCCTCGAACCGGGCATCCAGCGCGCGTTTCTGCACGCCATACTGCTCGTGCAGGGCCTCGACGATCTTGGCCGCGTCCTCGTCGGCCAGCGCCAGTTGCCACCACTGGCCCCGGCTCAGGCTGCTCAGCAGGTCTTCGGTCACTTTCGAATTCGGCCTGACGCCTTTCGGCCCCTTCACCGCGACCTTGCCCAGGATCATGTCGCGCAGACGGGCATAGATGTTGCGATCCAGAATCGCCATCTCGTCGTCGCGGTCACGGGCAAGACGTTCGACCTCTTCGCGCTCGATCTGCAACGCACGCTCGTCCTTTTCGACGCCGTGGCGGTTGAATACCCGCACCTCGACGACCGTGCCGTAATCGCCCGGCTTGACCCGCAGCGAGGTGTCGCGGACGTCGCTGGCCTTTTCGCCGAAGATCGCGCGCAGCAGCTTTTCCTCGGGCGTCATCGGGCTTTCGCCCTTGGGTGTGATCTTGCCCACCAGAATGTCGCCCGGCTCCACATCGGCGCCGATGTAGACGATGCCGGCCTCGTCGAGGTTGCGCAGCGCCTCTTCGCCCACGTTGGGAATGTCGCGGGTGATCTCTTCCGGCCCCAGCTTGGTGTCACGGGCGGCAACCTCGAATTCCTCGATATGGATCGAGGTAAAGACGTCGTCGCGGGCGATCCGCTCGGAAATCAGGATCGAGTCCTCGTAGTTGTAGCCGTTCCAGGGCATGAAGGCGACGATGATGTTCCGGCCGACGGCCAGTTCGCCCAGATCGGTCGAGGGGCCATCGGCGATGACCTCGCCCTTCTGGACGGTGTCACCCACCTTGACCAGCGGACGCTGGTTGATGCAGCTGTTCTGGTTGCTGCGCTGGAACTTGCGCATGCGGTAGATATCCACCCCCGCATCGCCCAGTTCCAGATCCTCGGTGGCCCGGATCACGATCCGCTGCGCATCGACCTGGTCGATGATGCCCGCACGGCGCGCCATCACGGCGGCGCCAGAGTCGCGTGCCACGACCTCTTCGATACCGGTACCGATCAGCGGTGCCTCTGCGGTCAGCAGCGGCAGCGCCTGACGCATCATGTTCGACCCCATCAGGGCGCGGTTGGCGTCGTCGTTTTCCAGGAACGGAATAAGCGAGGCGGCGACCGACACAAGCTGCTTGGGCGACACGTCGATCAGATCGACGCTTTCGTTCGGGGCCAGCGTATAGTCGCCCGACTGGCGGGTCGACACCAGATCGTTGACGAACTTGCCGCCCGCGTCCAGGTTTGCGTTGGCCTGCGCGATGGTGTGGCGCATTTCCTCGGTGGCGGACATGTAGTGCACTTCATCCGTCACCTGCCCGTCCTTCACGACGCGGTAGGGCGTTTCGATAAAGCCGTACTTGTTGACCCGCGCAAACGTGGCAAGCGAGTTGATCAGACCGATGTTCGGGCCTTCCGGCGTTTCGATCGGGCACATCCGGCCATAGTGGGTGGGATGCACGTCGCGCACCTCAAAGCCCGCACGCTCGCGGGTCAGACCGCCCGGCCCAAGCGCCGACAGGCGGCGCTTGTGCGTCACTTCGGACAGCGGGTTGGTCTGGTCCATGAACTGCGACAACTGCGACGAGCCGAAGAACTCGCGCACGGCGGCAGCCGCCGGCTTGGCGTTGATCAGGTCCTGCGGCATCACCGTGTCGATCTCGACCGACGACATGCGCTCCTTGATGGCGCGCTCCATCCGCAGCAGGCCGACGCGATACTGGTTCTCCATCAGTTCCCCGACCGAGCGGACCCGGCGGTTGCCCAGATGGTCGATATCGTCGATGTCGCCCTTGCCGTCACGCAGCTCGGTCAATGCCTTGATGCAGGCGACGATATCTTCGCGATCCAGCGTGCGCTGGGTGTCGGGCTTGTCCAGCGCCAGACGCATGTTCATCTTGACCCGGCCCACGGCCGACAGGTCGTACCGCTCGCCGTCAAAGAACAGCGTGTTGAACAGCGCGCTGGCCGCATCGACGGTCGGCGGCTCGCCCGGGCGCATCACGCGGTAGATGTCCATGAGCGCGGTATCGCGGTTCATGTTCTTGTCCATCGCCATGGTGTTGCGGATGTAGGGGCCGACGTTGATGTTGTCGATGTCCAGAACGGGGATCTCGGTGATCCCGGCATCCACCAGATCCTTGACGGTGCCACCGATCAGGGTGCCATCCTTGTCATATTCCAGCGTCAGCTCGTCACCGGCCTCGACATAGATCGCGCCGGTTTCCTCGTTGATCACGTCGCAGGCCACGAACTTGCCCACGATATGCTCGAACGGCACCAGCAGGTCGGTGACCGCGCCCTCGTCCTTCAGCTTCTTGACCGCGCGCGGCGTGATCTTCTTGGTGGCCTCGGCGATCACCTCGCCGGTCGCCGCATCGATCAGGTCGAACGTCGGACGCGTGCCACGCACACGGTCGGGGAAGAACTTGGTCACCCAGCCCTTGCCCTTTTCCAGACGGTAGGTCACCTGATCGTAATAGGCGTTCATGATGTCTTCCTGATCCAGCCCGAGAGCATAGAGCAGGGTCGTCACCGGAAGCTTGCGGCGACGGTCGATGCGCGAATAGACGTTGTCCTTGGCGTCGAACTCGAAATCCAGCCACGAGCCGCGATAGGGAATGATCCGGCAGGTGAACAGCAGCTTGCCCGAGCTGTGGGTCTTGCCCTTGTCATGGTCAAAGAACACGCCCGGCGAGCGGTGCATCTGGCTGACAATCACACGCTCGGTGCCGTTGACGACAAAGGTGCCGTTGGGCGTCATCAGGGGCATGTCGCCCATGAACACGTCCTGCTCCTTGATGTCCTTGACCGACTTCGCGCCGGTGTCCTCGTCCACATCGAACACGATCAACCGCAGCGTCACCTTCAGGGGCGCGCTGTAGGTCATGTCACGCTGCTGACACTCCTCGACGTCGTATTTCGGCTTTTCCAGCTCGTACTTCACGAATTCAAGCACACTGGTTTCATTGAAATCCTTGATCGGGAACACCGACTGGAACACGCCCATCAGGCCTTCGCCGTCCGTCGGCTGCGGCTGATCACCGGATTTCAGGAAGAGATCGTACGAGGATTTCTGAACCTCGATCAGGTTCGGCATTTCCAGCACTTCGCGGATTTTACCGAAATATTTGCGCAAACGTTTCTGGCCAAGGAAGCTTTGAGCCATGTGTAAGGTCGCCTTTCGTTTCTCATCAAGCGCCATAGCCGTCGGGCCCCGGCCATGCGCCTATCCGAAACAGGGGATTCACGATCAATGCCTGGGCGTTGTCCCACCAACGCCCTCCCGATCCTGTGAACCGCACCTTGGAAAACGCCCCGCAGCAGGGGGCCCTTGCCAAGACAGGTTCGGCTGGCCCCGGATCTTGCCGGGACCAGCCACGCTGTCTGGTGATGGTCGGGGTGGGTTGGCACCCACCCTACCTGCGCGGCACGCCTTGCAAGGCAGTGCCGCCCACCATTACTTCAGTTCGACTTCGGCGCCAGCTGCTTCCAGCTTGCCCTTGATCTCGTCGGCTTCGGCTTTCGACACGCCTTCCTTGACGGCCTTGCCACCGGCTTCCACCAGATCCTTGGCCTCTTTCAGGCCCAGACCGGTGATGGCGCGGACTTCCTTGATCACGTTGATCTTGGAGGCACCGGCTGCCTTCAGGATGACGTCGAACTCGGTCTGCTCTTCAGCAGCCTCGCCACCGGCGTCGCCTGCGGGGCCGGCCATCATCACTGCGCCGCCAGCGGCGGGCTCGATGCCGTACTCATCCTTCAGGATGGTTTTCAGTTCCTGTGCTTCGAGAAGCGTCAGATTAACGATCTCTTCCGCGAGTTTTTTCAGATCAGCCATTTTACTGTTTCCGTTCATCTAGATGTGTTCCAACGTCAGGCAAAAGCCACGACGCGGGGGTTTTGGTTGCTCAAGCCGCCTCGGCCTTCTCTTCGATGGTCGAGAGGATGCTCGCGATGTTCGAAGCAGGTGCGCCAATGGCCCCGGCAATGTTCGAAGCAGGTGCGCCGATGCAGCCCACGATCGAAGCGATAAGCTCCTCACGCGACGGCATTTTCGACACGGCCTCGACACCGGCCCGGTCCAGTGCGGTCTCGCCCATTGCACCGCCAAGGATTTCGAACTTCTTGTTCGCCTTGGCATAGTCCTCGGCCACCTTGGCTGCCGCCACGGGGTCCTCGGAATAGGCAAGTACCGTCATGCCCGACAGAAGGTCAGCAATGCTTGCGCAGGGCTTTCCATCCAGGGCAATCTTGGCGAGCCTGTTCTTGGCAACGCGCACGGACCCGCCAGCTTCGCGCATCTTCGCGCGCAGGTCCTGCATTTCAGCAACCGTGATCCCCGCGTAGTGGGCTACCACCACGACGCCAGAGCTTTCGAAGATCTGGCCGAGTTCATCGACCACTTTCTCTTTCTGGGCTCTATCCACAGTTTCACTCCAAGTTTGGGGGTTACCCCCCGGCTCACTTCTGTCAACCTTGCGGCTGACACTCATGTCCGAATACGGGGCAACGCCAAAACCGCCCAAGGGAAACCCCCGGCCAATCTGGTTCTCCCGTCTCAGGCAGGAAATTAAGAAAGGCAGAATCACCCTTCACCCACCGTCTTGGACAGGCCAAACCGCAAAAGGGATTCGCATACACGAATCCCTTTACGGCGTGGTCAAGGGTGCGTGTACTGACCCTGCACACGATTGTCTATCGGCTTTTTAACGCAAGATGGTGCAGGATCGCAAAATGCGGGCCGCCTGCTTGGGAATGTGGGGGACTCACCGCTCGTCGTGCCAGCCGCCTCACACCACACGCCGATCACCGCAAATCTTGGCGCATCAGCATCTTAGACACGAAACCCCGGCTTGGTCACAGGGCCGCTGCCTTGCCCGCGCAGCACGGCAGGCCGTAAGGGCAGTTACAGGGCAATGAACATTTCGTGAAGTTGTGCCAATTGTACCTGGGCACACAAGGAAAACGGGCGGCGCCTGTCGCGCCGCCCGGGATCATCTTATTCCGACGAGGCGCTGCCGACGTCGACCGAGACACCCGGCCCCATGGTCGAGCTCAGCGAGACCTTCTTCATATAGGTGCCCTTGGCACCGGCCGGCTTGGCCTTGGCCACGGCCGACACGAAGGCGCGGATGTTTTCCACCAGCTTGGCCTCGTCGAACGATGCCTTGCCGACACCGGCATGAACCACACCGGCCTTTTCGACGCGGAACTGGACTTCGCCGCCCTTGGCGTTCTTCACCGCCTCGGCCACGTCCATCGTCACCGTACCGACCTTGGGGTTCGGCATCAGGTTGCGCGGGCCCAGCACCTTGCCCAGACGGCCGACGATCGGCATCATGTCCGGCGTGGCGATGCAGCGGTCGAACTCGATCGTGCCGCCCTGGATGGTTTCCATCAGGTCCTCGGCCCCGACGATATCGGCCCCGGCCGCGGTGGCCTCTTCGGCCTTGGCACCGCGGGCAAACACCGCGACGCGCACGGTCTTGCCGGTGCCGTTGGGCAGGCCGACAACGCCGCGGACCATCTGGTCGGCGTGACGCGGATCAACCCCAAGGTTCAGCGCGACCTCGATGGTCTCGTCGAACTTGGACACGGCGTTGCCCTTGATCAGGGCGACGGCCTCTTCCAAGGGCAGGTTTTCCTTGCCGGCAACTGCGGCGCGGGCGGCTTTGGTGCGTTTTCCGTATTTTGCCATCTTACTTAACCTCGATGCCCATGGAGCGTGCCGAACCCAGAATGATCTGCATGGCCGCTTCGATGTCGTTGGCGTTGAGGTCCTTCATCTTGGCCTCGGCGATTTCGCGCACCTGCGACACGGTCACGGACCCGGCAGTGGCACGACCGGGGGTCTTGGACCCGGAATCCAGCTTGGCCGCCTTTTTCAGGTAGTAGGACGCAGGCGGCGTCTTGATCTCCATCGTGAACGATTTGTCCTGATAGTACGAGATCACGGTGGGGCATGGCGCACCGGGCTCCATATCCGCCGTCTTGGCGTTGAAAGCCTTGGTGAATTCCATGATGTTGATGCCGCGCTGACCCAGGGCCGGGCCCACGGGCGGTGACGGGTTTGCCTTACCGGCGGGCACCTGAAGCTTTAGCGTGCCGACGAGTTTCTTGGCCATCCGGCCTCTCCTTCTTTTCAACAGGCCCCTGACGCGTCAGGCGGCCCTTTTCGTTGCCGTGGTCCGGTCCGGTGCGCGCGCGCCCCTCGCCTCCCACGCTCGTCCACGCAAGGCCCTTACTGCTTGGTCACCTGCGTGAATTCCAGTTCGACCGGGGTTTCCCGGCCAAAGATCGACACCGACACCTTCAGGCGCTGGGTGTCTTCGTCCACTTCCTCGATCATGCCGTCGAAATCCTCGAACGGGCCGTCGTTGACCTTGACGCGTTCGCCGATCTCGAAGCGGATCAGCGTGCGCGGGGCTTCCTCGCCCTCGGCCACGCGGCCCAGGATCGCCTGCACCTCGGCATCGCGCATCGGCATCGGGCGGCCCTGCGGCCCCAGAAACCCGGTGACACGGTTGATCGAGTTGATCAGGTGATAGCCCTGGTCGGACATCTCCATGCGCACCAGCACATAGCCGGGCATGAACCGCCGCTCGGTCGTGACCTTCTTGCCACGCCGCACCTCGATCACCTCTTCGGTGGGCACAAGCACTTCTTCGATCTGATCTTCCAGACCGTTCTCGATGACGGACTGCCTGATCTGCTCGGCGATCTTCTTCTCGAAGTTCGAGAGAACGCTCACCGAATACCAACGCTTCGCCATCTTGACCTCAGCCCCTGTGCCTTCGCTCGGCCCGAAAGCCGAAAATCCTGTGTGTGACGCCGCGCCTCGGCGCAGCCGTGTCCCGAATACAAAAGCGGCGTGCAACTCGAATCGCCGCACGCCATTTCCGGATCAGACCTGCCTGTTACAAAGATTGTCCTGCCAAGGCAACCCTGCGGGGCAGAAATGACAAATGGCCCGGTGACTAGCCGAAATAGCCAAGAACAACGGCCAGACCGCTGCGGATGCCCAGATCGACAAGACCAAAGAAAACCGCCGTCAGCGCCGACATGATGAACACCATCACGGTGGTCAGCAGCACTTCGCGCCGGGTCGGCCAGACCACCTTGGCAACTTCTGCCCGGGTCTGCTGAATGAACTGAAGGGGGTTCGTGCGCGCCATGCCAGCACCTTTTGTATCGGATCAGCCGCCCACATACGCGGGTGCCGCGATGAATTCAAGTGTGCCGTCGGCCTTATTGCATCCGCGCGTCGGACTGCAACCGATCAAACCGGCGGTCCAGCGCCTTTTCATGCCGCGCCTCCGACTCTTGCAGGGCAGTCAGATCCGGCAGGGCCAGCGCATCGGCCAGTCCTTCGGGGAAGCGGTCCAGAAACCCATCCCAGCGCAGGGCAAAGGCATCCGCCCGCCGCCGCAGCCGCTCGGCCCGGGCAGGGCTGCGCGCGTGATACCGCTTGTAGCCGCGCAATACCCCGGCCCAGACCCGCTCTGACCCAAGTGTCGCAAACACCCCTGCCAGCACGGCAAGCGGCAGCACGATCAGCGCCACCAGCAGCCAGGGCCGAAGCAGCGCCAGCATGGCCAGAATCGCCAGCGCGACATGGCGGCGAGTCGGGCGATAGCCGCGCACCCGGTCCATCAGGACCCTGGGCAGGGCCCGCACCGCCGTTCCGCTGCCCATCTCTGCCGTGTCCGGGGCCTTCGGGCGCGTCTCCGCCTCGGGCGGTCTGTGCTGTCGGGTGGCCGTGTGGCGTCTTTCAGGGCCTGGCACCGCCTGCTCGGGCACCGCCTCCTGGTCCTGCAAAAGCGACCGGATCGCCATCAGGTCGGGGTCCTGCCCGACCTTGTCGTGTTGATCTGCCATCTGAACCTCGCACAAACACCAGACACCCGCGAATTTGCGGGCTGCCATCCCAAATCGAATGCCAATGAAATCTGGCGCGCATGCGTCAGCATCATGGCAAAACCGCGGCATACCCCGGCCACGACGGCCCCTGCCGTTTTGAAATTGAAGCCGCAGCAGCGGCCCCCTACCCTTGCCCCAAGGCCAAAGGCGATCAGACCCGCAACAAAGGACACCCCATGACCCTGACCGAAGCCGCCGATTTCCGCGCCGAATCCGAGGCCCTGCACAGTATACTGGCAGACCTGCCCGAACCGGCCTTCGCCACGCCGACCCAGTTCAAGGGCTGGACGATCGACGACGTGCTGGTGCACCTGCATTTCTGGAACCGCGCCGCCGACCTTTCGGCGCAGGACGAAGACGCGTTTCAACGGATGATCGCCCCCGTGGTCGCCGCGCTTCAGGGCGGCAAGGGCATGCGCGCGCCGGAGGATGCCGCCGTCCCCGAACGCGGCCCCGCCCTGCGCGACGCATGGATCACCCACGCCCGCGGCATGGCCACCCGCTGGATCGACATGGACCCAAAGACCCGCCTGCCCTGGGCCGGGCCGTCGATGTCCGCGCGCTCGTCCATCACCGCGCGACAGATGGAGACATGGGCCCACGGGTTCGAGGTGTTCGACACCCTCGGCCACATCCGCACCGAGTCCGACCGCCTGCGCAACATCGTGGTTCTGGGGGTCAATACCTTTGGCTGGTCGCACAAGGTCAACGGTCTGGACGTGCCCGAAACCATGCCCGCGCTGGCGCTGACCGCCCCCTCGGGCGCGCTGTGGGACTATGGGGATGACGCCGCCGGGCGCATCACCGGCCCGGCGCTGGATTTCGCCGCCGTCGTCACGCAGACCCGCGCATTGTCCGACACATCGTTGCAGGTCGAAGGTGCCGTGGCCCAGACATGGATGGAACATGCGCAATGCTTTGCCGGGCCACCCAATCCGCCGCCCGCGCCGGGCACCCGGCATGTAAAGTCATAGCCACCTGCCCGCGCGACGGCCCGTCAGGCCGCGCGCGCCGCCCCCGACGCATCCAGCCGCCCGGCCATCAGCGCGCTCAATCCCACCATCACCGCCGCCGTCCCCAGCGTCAGGGCCAGCCCGCCCACCTGATAGGTCAGCCCCGACAGCACCGTGCCCAGCAACCGACCCCCCGCATTGGCCATGTAGTAAAAGCCCACATCCATCGTCACCCGCTCGGCCTTGGTAAAGGCCAGGATCAGATAGGAATGCAGCGAGGAATTGATGGCAAAGATTGCGCCAAAGATCAGCAGCCCCGCCACGATGGTCACCGTCAGCCAGGGCGCGGGCCCGCCCGACACCAGCAGGGCCGCCACCAGCACCACCGGCACTGCCACCAGCGCCAGCGCCCAACCACGCGCCGCGCGCACCAAGGCGCCCTCGTCCCGGTCGCGCGCCCGCAGGATGCGCGGCGCGGCCGCCTGCACCGCACCATACAGGATGATCCAGACCGCCATGAACGTCCCGATCATGAAGAAGGCCGCGCGATTGCCCGCCTCGGACCCGTCGGACAGCACGGCATAGAAATAGACCGGGATGCCCACCACGAACCACACGTCGCGCGCACCGAACAGGAACACCCGCGCCGCCGACAGCCAGTTCACATTGGCCGATTTCGAGAACACCTCGGAAAACTTGGCCCCCTTGCGTCCGCGCGGCAGACCCGAGGGCATGAGCACGACCACCGCTCCCAATATCACCGCCAGCACCGCCGCCATGCCATAGATCGCAGGCACGAACCCGAACCCGGCCAGCAGCGCCGCGCCCAGCAGGAACCCCACTCCCTTGACCGCGTTCTTGGATCCGGTCAGCACCGCAACCCAGCGAAACAGCCCGTCGCCCGTGGTTGGCGCCAGCAGCTTGACGGCGGATTTCGACGCCATCTTGGCCAGATCCTTGGCCACGCCGCTGGCCCCCTGCACGCACATCACGAACGCGACCGAGGCAGCGATGCCCCACCCCGGATCAAGCTGCGCCAGCGACAGCAGTGCCAGCACCTGAATCCCCAGCCCGGCATACAGCGTCGCCGTCAGCCCGAACCGCGCCGCGATCCAGCCCGCCGACAGATTGGTGACCATGCCCGCGATCTCGTACAGCACGAACAGATAGGCCAGTTGCACCGGGCTGAATCCCAGCGTGTGAAAATGCAGCAGCACCAGCATCCGCAACGCGCCATCGGTCAGCATGAACGCCCAATAGGCCGCCGTGACGGCGATATAGGCGCTCAGCCCTTCGGGTTTGTCACTCGTGTCTGTCATCCGTCGCGTCCCCGTCCGGCGTCTGCATGGGCTGTGCATGATATGTGCATGGGCGGTGCATGGCCCTTTCCGGGCCATCCGGTCACAGGCTGTCGCCCACCATCAGCGCCACATCGACCAGCCGGTGGGCATAGCCCATCTCGTTGTCATACCAGACATAGAGCTTCACCTGCGTGCCGTTGATCACCATGGTCGAGGGCGCATCGACGATCCCCGACCTTGTGTCATTGGTGTAGTCGGCACTGACCAGCGGGCGGACCTCGTAGCCCAGGATACCGGCCAGTTCCCCCTCGGCGGCGGCCTTGAACAGCGCGTTCACCTCCTCTGCCGTGGTCGCCCGCTCGACCTCGAAAACGCAATCGGTGATCGACGCGTTGAGCAGCGGGACCCGCACCGCATGGCCATTCAGACGCCCGGTAAGCTCTGGGTAAATAAGGGTAATCGCCGTGGCGCTGCCGGTGGTGGTGGGGATCAGGCTGTTCAGCGCCGACCGCGCCCGGCGCAGATCCTTGGCGGGTCGGTCCACGATGGTCTGCGTGTTGGTCACGTCATGGATCGTGGTGATCGAGCCATGCCTGATGCCCAGGTTTTCATGAATCACCTTGACCACCGGGGCCAGACAATTGGTGGTGCACGAGGCAGCCGTGACGATGCTGTGCGCATCCGCATCATAGGTGTCGTGATTGACGCCATAGACGATATTGGCGGTCGGCCCGTCCTTGACCGGGGCCGAGACGACCACTTTTTTCACGCCCGCGTCGAAATACGGGGCCAGTTTCGCCTCGGATTTGAATACCCCCGTGCAGTCGATCACCACATCCACATCGTCCAGCGGCAGGTCGGTCAGATCGCGAGTCCCGATGAACGGGATATGGGTGCCGTCGATGATAACGCCCTTGTCGTCATGCGAAAATTCTGCAGGCCAGCGCCCGTGCACCGTGTCGAACTCCAGCAGGTGCGCGTGCATTTCCGCATCGCCCACCCCGTCGTTGATCCACGCCACATGCGCGCCACGCTCCAGCAAGGGGCGCAGCGCCAGCTTTCCGATCCGGCCCATGCCGTTGATGGCGTAAGTGGTCACGCCTTTGCCTCCGCTTCGTCCGCGACGCGACCAATGTCATCCACCGCCTTTTGCTGCGCGATCTTGTCCAGCGTCTCAAGCGGCAGCGCGGCGAAGGCGCGGATGCGGTTGGCCAGCGCGCCATGGGCCTGCTGGAACGCCAGCGCCTTCTGCGCCTCGGTCCCGGTCGCCTTGACCGGGTCGGGCACGCCCCAGTGGCCGGTGACAGGCTGGCCTTCCCAGGCCGGGCATTCCTCGTTCGCGGCGCGATCGCAGACGGTGAACACGAAATCCAGACGCGGCGCATCCGGCCCCTGGAACTCAGTCACGTTCTTGGCGCGCAGCGGCGTGATGTCATGGCCCTTGGCGCTTAGAACCTCCAGCGCAAAGGGGTTCAGTTCGGACTGTGGCCGGGTGCCCGCGGAATGGACTGTGAACCGGTCCCCCGCCGTGGCGCGCAAAGCCGCCTCGGCAAAGATCGAGCGGGCGGAATTGCCGGTGCAGATGAACAGCACGTTGTATTTACCTTCGGTCATGGAACGCTCCTGATGCGCAAGGGGAAAGGGGGCGCACAGATCCGCGCGGCCCCGGCAGCAATCTTTCACAAGAAAATCAACCATCTGTCGCGCGCCTGACATATCAATGCCGTACCGTAGCGACGTGCCTGACCGCGCCTGCGTCACCAGCCCGGCCTGCGTCAGCGCCGACAGATAGGCCGACAGGGTCGACGGTTTCAGCGCCAGCGTCACCGCGATTTCACCGGCGGCAAGCTGGTCGGGATAGCGCCGCATCAGCAGTCGAAAGATTGACAGACGCTGCGGATGGGCCAGGGCAGACAGGCGCAGGATGGTCTCTTTTTCCATATTTCGTGAATATTCGAATTATAGCCGAGTCGGCAAGTGAAGTTTGTATGACAAACACCTGTTACCCATGCTTTCGCACGGCTAGAGTGCACCCATGACACACCAGAAATTGCGCAATTCCGAGATCGTCGCCCTGACCGACTGGCGGCGCGATCTGCACCGCCATCCCGAACTGTCGGGGCACGAGGCGCAGACCGCCGCGCGGGTCGTGCACATGCTGCAAGGCACCAAACCCGACCAGATGATCACCAGCCTTGGCGGGCATGGCGTCGTCGCCACCTATGACAGCGGCCAGCCCGGCCCGCATGTCCTGCTGCGATGCGAGCTTGACGCCCTGCCGATACACGAGGTGGGAGCGTTGCCCCACCGCTCGACCATCCCTGGCATCGCCCATCTGTGCGGCCATGACGGGCATATGGCGATGCTGGCCGGGGCGGGGCATATCCTTGGCCGTCACCGCCCTGCGCGCGGGCGCGTCACCCTGCTGTTCCAACCCGCCGAGGAAGACGGCGCCGGGGCCGCCCGTGTGCTGGACGATCCCCGCTTTGCCGATCTGCGCCCCAGCCATGCCTTTGCCATCCACAACCTGCCGGGCCTTCCGCTGGGCCATGTGGCGTTGCGCGCGGGGCCGGTCATGTGCGCGTCGCGCGGGATGCGCGTGCGGCTGAGCGGGCGCACCGCCCATGCCTCGGAGCCTGAAAACGGCACCTCGCCCATGGCGGCGCTGGCGCATCTGATGCCCGCGCTGTCGGGGCTGTCGCATGGCCGCCCCGACAGCGACGCAGGGTTTCGGCTGGCCACGGTCTGTCACGCGCGGCTGGGCGAGCCTGCCTTTGGCATCGCGCCGGGCGACGCCACGCTCTATGTCACCCTGCGCGCGCTGCGCGACGACGTGATGGCTGGGCTGGTCGATCAGGCCACGGCGCTGGTGGGTGCGTTGGCAGGGCAACAGGGCCTGGGCCATCAGATCGACTGGCACGACATTTTCCTGACCACGCACAACACGCAGGCCGCCACCGACATCGCCACCCGCACGCTGGACCGTTTGGGCATCCCGCACGGCCCCGCCCCCCTGCCCCTGCGCCCATCCGAGGATTTCGGGCGCTTCGGCGGTGACTGCGAGCTTGCGATGCTGTTCCTTGGGTCAGGCACCGATCAGCCTGCCCTGCACAACCCCGATTTCGATTTCCCCGACGACCTGATCCCGCAGGGCGCGCGCATCCTTGCCGCGCTGGCGGACGAGGTGCTGCAACAGGGCTGACAGGACAATTCCCATCCGCTATCACCAAGCCAGACAGCGATAGGAAACCCCGATGATCAAACAGCTTGAAATGCTGCTGGCGCTGGCCCGCGAACAGCATTTCGGCCGCGCCGCCGAACGGTTGGGCATCACGCAGCCCAGCCTGTCCAGCGGCATCAAGCAGCTCGAGGATCATCTGGGCGTCAAGCTGGTGCAGCGCGGCTCGCGCTATGGCGGGCTGACACCCGAGGGCCAGCGCGCCCTGACCTGGGCGCGCCAGATCGTCGGCGACACCCGCCGCCTGCGCGACGAGATGCGCGCCGTGCGCGAGGGGCTGTCGGGCCACCTGCGGCTGGCCGTGATCCCCACCGCCCTGACATGGGCGGCACGGCTGACCACCGATTTCGCCAAAGCGCACCCGAATGTCAGCTTTACGGTGCTGTCACGCTCGTCGGTCGAGATACTGGAGCAGCTGGAAAACCTCGATGCCGATGTCGGCATTTCCTATCTCGACAACGAACCGCTGGGACGCGTTACCTCGGCCCCCTTGTATCGCGAGCATTATGCGCTGGTCTGCCGGGGCGATCATCCGCTGGCGGGGCGCGCGCGGCTGGCATGGTCCGATCTGGGCGATGCCGCGCTGTCGCTTTTGACCCCCGACATGCAGAACCGCCGCATCATCAACCGCAACTTCATGGAAGCCGGCGTGACCCCGCGCGCGCAGATCGAAAGCGGCTCGACCATCGTTCTGGTCGCCACCGTGCTGAACGGCGGGCAGGCCACGATCCTGCCCGAGGATCACGCCCGATTCCTTGCGCTTGGCCATGACCTGTCGGTCGTGCCCATCGCCGCCACCCGGGGCGCACCCACGGTGGGGCTGATCGCGCCCCATCAGGACGCGCAGACCCCGGTTCTGACCGCGCTGTTCCGCGTTGCGGGGCGGATTGCGACGGATGAGCGTGCGGGCGCGACATCATAGGCGCAGCCTATCATCCAACGAAATATCGATATTGATATCCGTATCGCGCGCCCGCACAGTTTCCCTGCCTATTGTGGGAGATACACATGCGCCCGGACGCCGCCGCCACCGAGCCACCCGTCGTGCCGCAAGACGTGCTGAGCGACAGCACGGCCCGCATCCTGTCTGACCATGACGGGCTTGAAGGGCCTTTGCTGCCGATCCTGCACGCGTTGCAGGCCGAGTTCGGGTTTGTGCCGCAGGCCGCCGTGCCGCTGATCGCCGAACGGCTGAACATCAGCAGGGCCGAAGTGGCGGGCGTGATCAGCTTTTACCACGATTTCCGCGCCGCCCCGGCAGGCCGCCGCGTCGTCCGCATCTGCCGGGCCGAGGCATGCCAGTCTATGGGCGCGAACACGCTGGCCGCGCAGATGCAGGACCGGCTGGGCATCGGCTGGGGTGAAACCACGCCCGACGGGGCCGTGACGCTGGAAGCGGTCTATTGCCTTGGGCTGTGCGCCTGCGCACCCGCCGTGCAGATCGACGGCGACCTGATGGGCCGCGCCGATGCACCCCGCATCGCCGCCGTGCTGGACGGGGTGACACCATGAAGATCTACCTGCCACAGGACGCCGCCGCCAAGGCGCTGGGGGCCGAGGACGTTGCCCGCGCGATCCGCGCCGAGGCGCAGGCACGCGGGGTCGAGATCACCCTGATCCGCACCGGCACGCGCGGCATGATCTGGCTGGAACCGCTCTTGGAGGTCGAAATAGACGGCCTGCGCCACGGTTTCGGCCCGATCACCCCTGCTGATGTGCCCGCCCTGTTCGGCGATCTGTCCGCGCATCCCCGCGCGCTGGGTCCGGTCGACGATCTGGACTGGATGAAACGCCAGACCCGGCTGACATTCGCCCGCGTCGGCGTGATCGACCCGCTGTCGCTGGACGATTACGCGGCCCATGGCGGGCTGACAGGGCTGCGCCGGGCGCTGGCGATGACCGGTCAGGATATCGTGGACGAGGTCAAGGCTTCGGGCCTGCGCGGACGCGGCGGGGCCGGGTTCCCGACCGGCATCAAGTGGCAGACCGTGCATGACGCGCCAGCCGCGCAGAAATACATCGTCTGCAACGCCGACGAGGGCGACAGCGGCACATTCGCCGACCGCATGCTGATGGAGGGCGACCCCTTTACCCTGATCGAAGGCATGGCCATAGCGGGTCTGGGTGTGGGCGCCACGCGCGGCTATGTCTACCTGCGCAGCGAATACCCCGACGCCATCGCCGTGATGCAGGCCGCGGTCGGGATCGCGCGCAACGCGGGCGTGCTGGGGGCCGATGTGCTGGGCAGTGGCCGGGCGTTCGACATGGAAATCCGCGTGGGCGCGGGCGCCTATGTCTGCGGCGAGGAGACCAGCCTGCTCAACAGCCTGGAAGGCAAGCGCGGCGTCGTGCGCGCCAAGCCGCCTCTGCCTGCGTTGCAGGGGTTTCTGGGCCAGCCCACGGTGGTGAACAACGTGATCTCGCTGGCGACCGTGCCGGTGATCTTCGAACGTGGCGCGCAGCATTATGCCGATTTCGGCCTGGGCCGGTCGCGCGGCACCGTGACCCTGCAGATCGCGGGCAACGTGGCGCGCGGCGGGCTGTTCGAGACCGCGTTCGGCATGACGCTGGACACGGTGGTCAACGATCTGGCCGGCGGCACCGCAACGGGCCGTTCCGTCAAGGCGGTGCAGGTCGGCGGGCCGCTGGGGGCTTACCTGCCGGTGTCACAGTTCGACGCCGCACTGGGGTACGAGGAACTGGACGCCAAGGGCGGGCTGCTGGGTCATGCGGGGCTGGTGGTGTTCGACGATCAGGCCGACATGCTGGGCATGGCGCGGTTTGCGATGGAATTCTGCGCGGTGGAAAGCTGCGGCAAGTGCACGCCCTGCCGCATCGGGGCCGTGCGCGGGGTCGAAACCATCGACCGCATCGCGGCGGGCGATGCGGCGGCGGTCGGATTGCTGACCGACCTGTGCGAGACGATGCAGGACGGCAGCCTGTGCGCGCTTGGCGGGTTTACACCGTTCCCGGTGATGTCGGCCCTGACGCATTTCCCCGACGAGTTCGCCCGAGACCGGGAGGCAGCGGAATGAGGATGGCGCAGGTGTTGCGCCGCGCGGTGCGCGGCGACCGGGTGGGGGGCTCTGCCCCCCACTCCCCCCGGAGTTTACTTGGCAAGATGAAGCAGCGGACCGCGCGATGAAGGATTTCATCATTCCCGACGACCGCGACATGGGCACGCCCGCATCCCGCTCGGATATCATGGTGACGCTCAGCATCGACGGCTTCGATGTGACCGTCCCCGAAGGCACATCCGTCATGCGCGCCGCGGCCGAGGCGGGCATCGCGGTGCCCAAGCTGTGCGCCACCGACAGTCTGGAGGCCTTCGGGTCGTGCCGGTTGTGCGTGGTCGAGATCGAGGGCCGGCGCGGCACGCCCGCGTCCTGCACGACGCCGGTGGCCCCCGGCATGGCCGTGCGCACCCAATCGGACAAGGTGCGCCGCATCCGCAAGGGCGTGATGGAGCTGTATATCAGCGATCACCCGCTGGATTGCCTGACCTGCTCGGCCAATGGCGATTGCGAATTGCAGGACATGGCGGGTGCCGTGGGCCTGCGCGACGTGCGGTATCAGGCGCCCGAAGGCGGCGCGCTGGCCAACCATTTTGCCCCTCGCAACACCAGCGGCGAGGCCAATCCCGAGTGGTTGCCGAAAGACGACAGCAACCCCTATTTCACCTATGATCCGTCGAAATGCATCGTCTGCAACCGCTGTGTACGCGCCTGCGAAGAAGTGCAGGGCACATTCGCGCTGACCATCGACGGGCGCGGGTTTGACAGCCGCGTGTCGGCGGGCAGCTTTGGCGAAGACTTCATGGCCTCCGACTGCGTGTCCTGCGGGGCCTGCGTGCAGGCCTGCCCGACCGCCACCTTGCAGGAAAAATCGGTGATCGAGATGGGCACGCCCGAGCGCAGCGTGATCACCACCTGCGCCTATTGCGGCGTGGGCTGTTCGTTCAAGGCCGAGATGCAGGGCGATCAGGTCGTGCGCATGGTGCCCTACAAGCATGGCAAGGCCAACCGCGGCCATTCCTGCGTCAAGGGGCGGTTCGCCTATGGCTATGCCAGCCACAAGGACCGCATCCTGAACCCGATGATCCGCGAGCAGATAGACCAGCCATGGCGCGAGGTCACGTGGGAGGAGGCGATCGGTTTTGCCGCCAACCGCCTGCGCGGATTGCAGGCGCAATACGGTCAGAAATCCATCGGCGTCATCACCTCAAGCCGCTGCACCAACGAAGAGACGTTTCTGGTGCAGAAACTGGCCCGCGCTGTGTTTGGCAACAACAACACCGACACCTGCGCGCGGGTGTGCCATTCGCCCACCGGATATGGCCTTGGCCAGACGTTCGGCACCTCTGCGGGCACGCAGGATTTCGACAGCGTCGAACACACCGACGTGGTGATCGTGATCGGGGCCAACCCCACCGACGGGCACCCGGTCTTTGCGGCGCGGTTGAAGAAGCGCCTGCGCGCAGGTGCAAAGCTGATCGTGATCGACCCCCGCCGGATCGACCTGGTGAAATCGCCGCATGTCGCCGCGGCCCATCACCTGCCCCTGCGACCCGGCACCAACGTCGCCGTGGTCACCGCGCTGTCGCATGTCATCGTGACCGAGGGGCTGATGGATCAGGCCTTCATCCGCGAGCGGTGCGACTGGGACGAGTTTCAGGATTACGCCGCCTTCGTCAGCGATCCGCGCCATTCCCCCGAGGCGACCGAGATGCTGACCGGGGTTCCTGCCACAGACCTGCGCGCCGCCGCCCGCCTGTTCGCCACCGGCGGCAACGGGTCCATCTATTACGGGCTGGGCGTGACCGAGCATTCGCAGGGATCGACCACGGTGATGGCGATCGCCAACCTGGCCATGCTGACCGGCAACCTGGGCCGTCCCGGCGTGGGCGTGAACCCGCTGCGCGGACAAAACAACGTGCAGGGCGCCTGCGACATGGGCAGTTTCCCGCATGAACTGCCCGGCTACCGCCATGTCAAAAACGACGATGCCCGCGCCATGTTCGACGCGCTGTGGGGTGTCACGATCGACCCCGAGCCGGGCCTGCGCATCCCCAACATGCTGGACGCGGCCGTCGATGGCACGTTCAAGGGGCTTTACTGCCAGGGCGAGGATATCCTGCAATCGGACCCCGACACCAAGCATGTCGCCGCAGGTCTGGCGGCGATGGACTGCGTCATCGTCCATGACCTGTTCCTGAACGAGACGGCAAATT
This sequence comes from Lacimonas salitolerans, assembly GCF_042677865.1. Lineage (NCBI taxonomy): Bacteria > Pseudomonadati > Pseudomonadota > Alphaproteobacteria > Rhodobacterales > Paracoccaceae > Lacimonas > Lacimonas salitolerans. The sequence goes on from NZ_JBHUDD010000159.1 coordinate 29,282, forward strand.
ATGCCCATGTCTTCCTGCCCGGCAGCACGTTCCTGGAAAAGGACGGCACCTTCACCAACGCCGAGCGTCGCATCAACCGCGTGCGCGAGGTGATGAAGCCGCGCAACGGCTATGCCGACTGGGAGGTGACGCAGCTTCTGGCCAACGCCATGCTGCAGGATGCCGGTCGCGCGCCCTGGCATTATACCCATCCCGCCCAGATCATGGACGAGATCGCCGCCACCACGCCCAGCTTTGCCGGGGTGGATTACGCCCTGCTCGAAGAAAAGGGCAGCGTGCAATGGCCCTGCAACGCGGCCAACCCCGAAGGCACGCCGCTGATGCATGTCGATGGCTTCGTGCGCGGCAAGGGGCGGTTCATCGTCACCGAATACGTGGCGACAGACGAACGCACAGGCCCGCGTTTCCCGCTGCTGCTGACCACCGGGCGCATCCTGTCGCAATACAATGTCGGGGCCCAGACACGGCGCACCGAAAACGTGATCTGGCACGACCAGGACGTGCTGGAGATCCACCCGCACGATGCCGAGAACCGCGGCCTGCGCGATGGCGACTGGGTGCGTCTGGCGTCACGCTCGGGCGAAACCAGCCTGCGTGCAAAGATCACCGACCGGGTCAGCCCCGGTGTGGTCTACACCACCTTCCACCACCCCGACACGCAGGCCAACGTGATCACCACCGACTATTCCGACTGGGCCACCAACTGCCCCGAATACAAGGTGACGGCGGTGCAGGTCAGCGCGTCGAACGGTCCCAGCGAGTGGCAACAGGACTACACCGCGCAGGCCGCCGCCGCGCGCCGCATCCTGCCGGCGGCGGAATGATCATGGGCACGCGCGCGCATAGAACCCGCAACGGGCAGTCGGTGCAATCGGGCGCCGCCCGCGCCATCACCCGCGCCCTGCCCGACGAGGTGCCGGTGGCGCTGGTCTTCAACGGGTCGACGCAGGCGGTGATGATGGCCAGCCCAGCCGATATCGCCGATTTCGCCCATGGCTTCGCCCTGTCCGAAGGGCTGATCGACGGACTGGACCAGATCGAGGGCTTCGAAGAGCTCCGGCACGACCGCGGGATCGAGGCCCGGTTCTGGCTGCGTGCCGACCGTGCCACCCTGCTGCACCAGCGCCGCCGCGCGATGCTGGGGCCGGTGGGCTGCGGGCTGTGCGGCATCGACAGCCTGGATGCCGCCCTGCGCGCCCTTCCCCGCCTGCCCGACGGTGACCTGCGTCTGTCGCATGCAGAGGTGGCCGGGGCCAGTGACGCCCTGCGCGCGCAGCAACCGCTGCACGACCGCACCCGCGCCACCCATGCGGCGGGTTTTCTGCAACCGGGCCACGGGATCACCCTGGCGCGCGAGGATGTGGGCCGCCACAACGCGCTGGACAAGCTGATCGGCGCGCTGGCACGACAGGGCACCGACCCCGCCACCGGCGCTGTCGTCATCACCAGCCGGGTATCGGTGGACATGGTGCAGAAATGCGTGATGGCCGGCGCGCCTGTGCTGATCGCGGTATCGGCCCCCACCGCGCTGGCGGTCGAAATGGCCGAGGATGCCAACCTGACGCTGGCCACATTCGCACGCGGCGACGGGTTCGACCTTTACGCCCATCCGCAACGTATCACGCAAAGAGGCAGCGATGTCGCCTGAGAAACTGACCATGATGGCCAACCAGATCGCCACCTTCTTCAGGTCCCAGCCGGGCACGGATCAACCCCAACGCATTGCCGCCCATATCAATGATTTCTGGGAACCCCGGATGCGCGCGCAACTGGCCGCCCATGTGGCCGATGGCGCATCGGGCCTCGACCCGCTGGTGATCGCCGCGATGGACCACATCCGCCTGCCCCCCTGTTCTTCCTCTCTCTTCAAATATCCCGGGGTGAATTGGCCAACGGCCAAGAGGGGCAGCGCCCCTTGACCCCGAGGCCCGGAACGGGCCGAGATACAGGGCGTCGCGTCAGCGACACCGCCGGATCACGCTAAAGCCCCGGCAACCACAAGGCCAGTTGCGGGTACATCACCAGCAGCACCACCAGCAGCAACGAACAGCCCATGAACGGGAATGCCGACACATAGATGTCGCGCATCGTCGTCTCGGGCGGGGCCACCCCCTTCATCACGAACAGCAGCAGGCCAAAGGGCGGCGTGGTAAAGCTGATCTCCAGCGCCAGCAGCATGATCAGCCCGAACCAGATCAGATCGAACCCCAGCGTCTGCGCCAGCGGGAAAAAGATCGGCACGGTCAGCAGCATCATGCTGATCTGCTCCATGAACATCCCCAGCAACAGCAGCACCGCAAACATCACGCACAGCATGGCGATCGGGGCCAGCTCGAACCCGGTGGCCCAGTTGATCAGGCCCCGCGATGCGCCGGAAAACGCCAGAAGCTGGCTGAACGTGGCCGAGCCGAACACGATCAGATAGGCCATCAGGGTCACCCGCATCGCGCCGACCACCGATTTCTTGATCGCCTCCCAGGTCAGGCAGCGGAACACCACCGCAAGGATCAGCACCCCCAGCGCGCCAAAGGCAGCCGCCTCGGAGGGGGTGACGATGCCGCCCACCATCATCGCCACGATGATCACCATCACCGACAGCATCGGGATCACGTCGCGCGCCAGCAGCAGCAGTTTCTGGCCCAGCGGCATGTGCTCGACCTCATAGGCGGGGGCGGCGGTGGGGTCGATGCGGGTCTGCACCCAGATCGTCGCGATGTAGAACGACGCCAAGATCAGCCCCGGGATGATCCCCGCGATCAGCAACGCGCCCACGTCGATCCGCGCCAGCGTCGCCAGCAGCACCGCCAACGCCGAGGGCGGGATGATGATCGCCAGCCCCCCCGTTCCCAGGATAGGCCCGATCGACATGTGTTTCTTGTAGCCGCGCGCGCTCATCTCGGGGACCATCAGGCTGCCCAGCAGCGCGGTCGAGCCCATCGACGATCCCGACAGGGTGGAAAACCCGGTGCCGCCCAGAACCGTGACATAGCTCAGCCGCCCCGGCAGCTTGCCCATCAGCCGGTCGATGGCGTTGAACATCCGCGCGCCAAGGCCGGTGTGAAAGAATATCTCGCCCATCAGCAGAAACAGCGGGATCGGCACCAGCGCAAAGGATGTCAGCGATCCCAGCCCGTTGTTCAACAGCGCCGAGATCCCCCGTTCGCCGCCCATGAACACCCAGGCCCCTACGATATTGGCCGCCAGAAATGCCAGCGCCACGGGCATCCCGATCGCCATCAGCCCGATGATCGACCCCAGCAGCAGGGCCAGTGCCTCGTACCATTCCATTATTCGTGTATCCCCGCCTCGCCCGAATGCATCAGGTCGTCGCCAAAGACGAACCGCGAAAACTCCACCGCCATCAGGCCAAAGCACACCGGGAACGAGATCGTCAGCATCCAGCGCGGAAAGTAATAGGCCCGCACGTCATAATCGTTGCGCGCAAGGTTGGTCGCCACCAGATCGGCCCCCTTCCACGCCAGCACAAGGCAGACCAGAACGCACAGGGCCGCCACACCCCGGCTGACCACCCGGCGCAGGGGCCCCGGCAGGGCGGCGGTGACAAGTTCGATATGCACATGGCCCTTTTCGCGCACCAGCCAGGGTGCGCCCAGCATGGTCATGTACAGCAGCGCATATTCTGCGGATGTGAACAGCCAGGCAAAGGGCTGCAGGCCCAGATTGCGCATCGTCACCGACACGATGACCGACACCATCAGCCACAGCAGCATCGCCCCCGCGATGCCCGCCATCAGGTAGAGAAACCCGGTATAGACCCGGCCAAGCGCCTGCATGTCCTGCCCTTTCATGGGAAATGGGCGGCCCCACAACGGGACCGCCCGGCTGGGCGATTATTCCGCCGACAGATCGTAGAACTTGGCGATCAGTTCGTCATACAGGCCGTCGCCCATCGGGTGCTCGGCCATCAGGCCTTTCATGCGCTCCCATGTGGTGCTGCGCGCGGCCTCGAGGTAATTCGCCCGCGCCTCGCCTTCCAGCTCGACCACCTGCATGCCGCCTTCTTCCAGCGCCGCGAAATCCTCGTCGCGCTTGGTGCGCAGGGCCTCGACGCTGTCCTTCTCGTGCTGGATCGCCACATCCTGCAGGATCGTGCGCGCCTCGTCGGACAGGCCGTTCCAGCGGTCCAGGTTCACGATCACGCCCAGGTCGGTCGAGAAAAAGCACGGCTCGATCCGGTAGTTCAGGAACTCGTTCCATTTCAGGTCGATCAGCCCGATCTGGGTCCAGCCGGTCGCATCGACCACGCCGCGCTCCAGCGCCGAATACACTTCGGTCGTGGGCAGGTCGATCACCTGCGCGCCCAGATAATTGGTGAAGAAGGCATTATACACCGCGTTGCCGCGCAGTTTCAGGCCTTCGACCTCAAGATTGCCATCGGCGTCGAACTCGGGCGCGTTGCGGGTCCACAGGTTGTAGCACACGCCGCTGTCAAACCAGCCCAGGTACTTCACACCCATCTTCTCCTGATGGATCTGGTCGATCATCTCGGTCCCGCCATTGGCGCGGGTTTCGACGGCAGTCAGGTTGGACGTGACCATCGCATCCTTTTCCGGCAGCGCCCCGGCATAGAACGATCCGGGGGTATAGACCATGTCCACGATCCCGTCGCGCACCGCGTCGGGCTGCTGGAACATGCCGATCGCCTCGGGGCCGCCGCGCACCTCGATCTGCACCACGCCTTCGCCCGCCGCGTTCACCTTTTCGACGAACTCGAAAAACGACTGGGTGTAGATCAGCGTTTCGGGAAAGGCGTGCACAGCGGTCAGGGTTTCCTGCGCCTGCGCCGTCATCGCCAGTGTCGAGGCGGCAAGGACGCCGCCCATGATTGCGTGTTTCATCGTCTTGTTCTCCTTTTCCGGGGTTGCCCCCGCCCTGTTGTGGGGGTCGTGCCCCCGGTTGGTGCCACCCGTTTGTCGGGGCGGGCGTTCATGTGCTGGGCCAGGCCCAGGGATGCGCCGCGCGACGCGCCGTGCGATACGCGGCGATTTCGGTGTGATGGCTGGCCGTCATGTCGATATCATCCCAGCCGTTCATCAGCTTGGTGCGCCGGATCGGGTCCAGATCGAAGGGATATTCCGCGCCGCCAATGGTCGCTATCGCAGCCTCAAGGTCGATTCGCGCCTGCGCCCTGCCATCCCCCAGCGCCGCGATCAGCGCCTCGACCTGCCCCTCCTCCATCCTTGCAGGCAGCAAGCCATTGTTCACCGCGTTGCCCGCGAAAATGTCGCCAAAGCTGGGCGCGATCACCGCGCGAAACCCGTAATCCACCAGCGCGTACACCGCCGCCTCGCGGCTTGATCCGCTGCCGAAATTGCGCCGTGCGATCAGCACCGTCGCGCCGGGGTGCCGGTTCAGCGGCATATCGGCCACCGGCGCGCCCGCGCCGTCGAACCGCAGATCGTGCAGCAGGTAATCTCCATACCCTTCCGTACGGGGCCGCGACATGAACCGCGCCGGGATAAGCTGATCGGTGTCGATGCTTTCCTGCGGCAGGGCCAGTGCGGTGCCGTCATGGATGCGCCAACCGCTCATGCCCGGCCCTCCAGCATCGGGCGCACATCGGTCAGTTCGCCCGCCACGGCGGCGGCGGCGACCATCGCCGGGCTCATCAGGTGGGTGCGCGCGCCGCGCCCCTGCCGACCCTTGAAGTTGCGGTTGGTGGACGACGCACAGCGATTGCCGGGCGCGACCAGATCGCCATTCATGCCCACGCACATCGAACAGCCCGCATCGGCCCACTCCAGCCCCGCATCGGTAAAGATGGTGTGCAGCCCTTCCTGCTCGGCCTGCTGCTTGACCAGCGCCGACCCGGGCGAGACCATCCCCGGCACACGCGCCCGTCGCCCCGCCAGAACGGCGGCGGCAAGGCGCAAGTCCTCAATCCGGCCATTGGTGCACGATCCGATAAAGACCTGATCCACCTTCGTGCCCGCCAGCGCCGCACCGGGGGTCAGCCCCATATACGCCAACGCCTCGCGCGCGCGATCTGCGCGGGCCGTCGGCAGGGTGGCCGGGTCGGGGATCGTGGCGGTGATCGGCATCGCCTCTTCCGGGCTGGTGCCCCATGTCACGGTGGGCGCGATAACGCCCGCGTCAATCTCGACCTCGCGGTCGAAAACGGCATCCGCGTCGCTGGCCAGCGCGGACCACTCGGCCACCGCACGGTCGAAATCCGCACCCTTGGGCGCAAAGCGCCGCCCGCGCAGATAGTCGAACGTTACCTGATCCGGTGCCACCTGCCCCAGCCGCGCGCCGCCCTCGATCGACAGGTTGCACAGGGTCATCCGGCCTTCCATCGTCAGCCCGCGCACCGCCGATCCGGCGTATTCGATCGCATGGCCCCGCGCCCCGTCTGCTCCCAGCAGGGCGATCCAGTGCAGGGCGATGTCCTTGGCCGTCACCGACGGGCCCAACCGCCCCTCGACCGTGATGCGCATGACCTTGGGGCGCGCCTGCCAGATCGTCTGCGTGGCCAGCACATGCGCCACCTCGGTCGCGCCGATGCCAAAGGCCAGCGCGCCGAACGCCCCGTGGGTCGAGGTGTGGCTGTCGCCGCAATTCACCGTCAGCCCCGGCAGGGTCAGCCCCTGTTCCGGCCCCAGAACATGCACGATCCCCTGACCGGGGTCGTGCAGGCCGAACAGCCGCAGTCCGTGAGTGGCGGCATTGCTGTTCAGCGTCTCGATCATGCGGCGAATGTCCGCCGCCTGAATATTGTCGCGCCCGCGTGTCGGCGCATAGTGATCGACCACCGCGAATGTCAGCTCCGGCTCGGCCACCGGCATGCCCCGCGCCGCCAGCTTGGCAAACCCGTGGTGCGAGCCTTCGTGCACCAGGTGCCGATCCACCCACAGCAGCGATGTGCCATCGTCCCGGCGCAGCACCTCGTGGGCATCCCACAGCTTGTCCAGCATCCGGCGCGCCATCACTCTGCCGCCTCCTGCTCGGGGGCGGGGGTGATCACCGGCTCCCAATGGCGGTTGTCGTCGCCGCCCACCCTGTTCAGCGTCATTTCCAGCCGGAACAGATCGGCGCGGTACAGGGCCGACAGGTATTCGACCCCCTGCCCGTCCGAATCCCGCACCACCCGGCGCAGCGACAGCAGGGGCGAGCCGACGGACACCCCCAGCGCCAGCGCCACATCGGGCGACGCCAGCGTGGCGCTAACCGACTGATGAGCCGCCTCGACCTGCACACCCGACCGCTCCAGCAGGCGAAACAGCGGCGTGGTGGCCAGATCGGCCTCGGTATAATTCGCGGCAATCGCCTCGGGCACATAGGTTGTCAGATGCGAGAATGGCCGGTCCTGCACCGAACGCACGCGCACCGCGGTCTGCACCCGCGCCTCGGGCTCCAGCCCCATTGCCTGCGCCACCGTGTCCGGGGCCGCGCCATAAGAGAACGACAGCAACCGCGCCGTCGTCGACTGCCCCATCGCCACCAGCTGCGGCATCAGAGAGGTGAAATCCGCCGCCACCGCCGCCGCGCCATCCTGCGCGCGCACCACCGTGCCCGACCCGGCGCGGCGCGCCACCAGCCCGTCGGCGTCCAGCGCATCCAGCGCCCGGCGCACGGTCACGCGGCTGACGGCGAACATCTCGGCCAGCCGCTGCTCGCCCGGCAGATGGCTGCCCGGCGGATAGGTGCCATTGCTCATCTCGTCGCGCAACAGCAGGTACACCCTGCGCGCCTTGCCGCCCTCCGGCAGTGATGTGCGATCCGTCCCGGCCACGTCGCCCCCCATTGGATTCTTGCAAAAGCCTATCAGCGGCCAACCCAAAATCAAGAAATCTATCTGCTTTGGTCGAAAAAATTTGCCCTATGCACAATCCAAAAGCTGTATTACAAAAAATACAAACGTCAGAGCAGGGGGCCGCATGCCGATCATCGAAACCCATATCCTCGAAGGATACAGCGACGCCGACAAGGCGCGGCTGGCAGGCGCGCTGACCAATGCCGCGCTGTCCGTCGTGCCCGCCACACCCGATGCGATCACCGTGATGATCCATGAGATGCCCCGCGCCCACTACATGCGCGGCGGAACGCACCGTGATCCGGCCCCGGCCCGGCCCGACGCCGCCGCGACCGTGCGCACCTATCTGGCCGCGATGGAGGCGCGCGACCTGCCCAATGCCCGCACCCTGCTGGACGATGGCTTCGTGATGAACTTTCCCGACGCCCCCGGCATGACCACGCTGGAAGATCTGATCGCCTGGTCCAAACCGCGCTATGCCTTTGTCAAGAAAACCTACGACAGCATCGAAACCCTGCAATCGGGCGAAACCGCGGTCGTCTATGCCATCGGCACGCTCTATGGCGAATGGCTGGACGGCACCGCCTTTGACGGCATCCGCTTCATCGACCGGTTCGAGCTGACCAATGGCAGGATCACCCGTCAGGACGTGTGGAACGACATGGCCGAGGTAAAGGTGAACGCATGACAGATATCGACCCGATCACCCTTGCCGTCCTGTCCGGCCGGATGGAACAGATCGCCGACGAGATGGACGCAACCCTGTTCCGCGCGGCCTTCAACCCGATCATCGCCGAGGCGCATGACGCGTCCCATGGCCTGTATCACGCCACCACCGGCGACACACTGGTGCAGGGCAAATCGGGGCTGCCGATCTTTGTCGGGGTCATGTCCTTTGCCGTCAAGGCGGTGATCGACAAGTTCGGCGATACGGTGGCGGATGGCGACATCTTCATCTTCAACGACGCCCATATCGGCGGCACGCACCTCTCTGACATGCGGCTGGTGCGGCCCTATTTCCGCGATGGCGCGCTGTTTTGCTGGCTGGCCAGCGTCGGTCACTGGCACGATGTGGGCGGCGCGGTTCCGGGCAACTACAACCCCGCCGCCACCGATGCCTTTGCCGAGGCGTTCGTGCTGCCCCCGGTCCGGCTGGCGAACGCGGGGCAGATCAACCAGGACATCATCGACATCCTGCTGCGCAACACCCGCCTGCCGCAATCGGCGCAGGGCGATCTGAACGGCCAGTTGGGCGCGCTGGATTTGGGCATCCGGCGCATGGATGAACTGCTGGGCGACTACGGGGCCGATACCGTGCGCGCGGCCCTCGATGCGCTGGGGGAACGGGCCGAGGCGCTGATGCGGGCCGAACTGACAGACCTGCCCGATGGCCGGTGGGAGGCGGTGGATTACCTCGACAACGACGGGATCACCGATGAACCGCTGCCGATCAGGGTGGCGCTGGAAATCCGGGGCGATCGCATGCTGCTGGACTTCACCGGCACCGCGCCGCGCTGCGCCGGGCCGGTCAACATCGCCTATCCCACCGCCGTTGCCACCGCCTATGTGGCGATCAAGCACATCTTTCCGATGCTGCCCGCCAACGCCGGCGTCATGCGCCCGATCGATGTGAAAATCCCCGACGGCTCGCTGTTGTCGGCCGAGTTTCCGGCCCCCGTGGGCGGCTATACCGAAACCATCCTGCGCATGATCGACGTGATGTTTTCGGCCATGGCGCAGGCCGCGCCGACCCGCGTGGTGGCCAACGCCTATGGCACGATCAACGCGCTGTCGATTGCGGGCAAACGCAGCAATGGCCAGCCCTGGGTGATGTTCTCGTTCTACGGCGGCGGCCATGGCGGCACGCCCGAGGGCGACGGGCTGAACCACGGCAACGCCCCGATCTCCACCGCGACGATCCCGCCGATGGAGATTCTCGAGGCCGCGTATCCGGTGATGTTCCGCCAATGGGCGCTGCGCCCCGACAGCGCAGGCGCGGGGACCCATCGCGGCGGGCTTGGCGCCGTCTATGAAATCGAGGTGCTGGAGGGCAACGGCGCCGAGGCGTTCCTGTTCGGCGAGCGCGGGCGGTTCGCCCCGAAAGGCGTGGCAGGCGGCGATCCGGCGGCGATGAACGTCTTTACCTATGAGCAGGCGGATGGCTGGCACAGCCCGCCGATGGCGTCGAAAATGCGCGGCATCAAGCTGGCGCAGGGGCAGGCCGTGCGGCTGGAAACCCCCGGCGGCGGCGGCTATGGCGCGGCGGGCGGGCGCGATCCTGCGGAGGTGGCGCGCGACGTGGCACAGGGCTTGCTGTCGCCCGACAAGGCAACCAAAACATACGGCATCGCATGGCAGAAGGTCGCACAATGAGCAAAGCAGAAGGCAGCACCATGATCGGCGTCGATGTCGGCGGCACCTTCACCGATGTATTCGTTCTGGACGAGGCGTCGGGACAGGTCCGCGTCGCCAAGGTACCCACCACCCGCCCCGACCAGTCGGGCGGATTTCTGGACGGCATTGGCCAGCAGGTGGCCGATCTGGCGACCGTGGGTGTCGTGGTGCATGGCACCACCGCAGGCACCAACGCCCTGCTGGAACGCAAGGGCGCGCGCATCGGCGTGATCACCACCCAAGGGCTGCGCGACGTGCTGGAAATGCGCCGCCGCGACCGGCCCCGCACATGGGGCCTGCGCGGCGATTTCACCCCCGTCGTGCCCCGCGACCTGCGGCTTGAGGTGCCGGAACGCACGCTGGCCGATGGCACCATCCGCACGCCCGTCGATCTGGATGCCGTGCGCGCCGCCGCGCAGACACTGCTGGATCAGGGCTGCGCCGCCGTGGCGATCCTGTTTGCCAACGCCTATGCCAACCCGGAAAACGAGGCGGCGGCGGTGGCCGCGGTCCGCGCGTTCTGGCCCAACAGCCATGTTTCGGCCAGCTCCGAAATCCTGCCGGAAATCCGCGAATATGAACGCTTCTCGACAACCGCGCTGAATGCCTATCTGCAACCCGAAGTCTCGGGCTATATCGACCGTCTGGAAACCGCGCTGAAAGGCGGCGGCTTCGGGGGCGAGTTCATGATCGTGCAATCCAACGGCGGCGTGATGGCGGTGGACACCGCCTGCCGCCTGCCGATCCGCACCGCCCTGTCCGGCCCCGCCGCAGGCGTTATCGCTGCGGGCTATATCGCGCAAACGGCGGGCTTTCCCGATGTCATCACCGGCGACATGGGCGGCACCAGTTTCGATGTCTCGCTGATCGCTGGCGGGCAGCAGGTGCTGTCACCCCAGACCAGCATCGACTTCGGCATGGTCGTGCGCACGCCCATGATCGAGATCACCACTATCGGCGCGGGCGGCGGCAGCATCGCCTGGGTCGACAAGGGCGGGCTGCTGAACATCGGCCCCGAAAGTGCCGGATCAAACCCCGGCCCCGTGGCCTATGGCCTTGGCAACACCCGCCCCACAGTCACCGATGCCAACGTCGTGCTGGGCCGGATCGACCCGGACAACCCCATCGGCGGCAAGCTGACCCGGCTGGACGTCGACGCCGCCCGCGCCGCCATCGACGCGCATGTCGGCCAGCCCCTGGGCCTTACGACCGAGGCCGCCGCCGAGGCGATCCTCACCGTCGCCAATTCCCGCATGGCAGGGGCCATCCGCCTTGTCAGCATCGAACGCGGCTTCGATCCCAAGCGTTTCGCCTTCATGCCCTTCGGCGGCGGCGGCGCGCTGCACACCGGCGCGCTGATCGCGGATGTGGGCCTGGCCCGCGCCATCGTGCCGCGCTATCCCGGCGTCACCAGCGCCATGGGCTGCGTCATCGCGGACATGCGGCAGGATTTCGTCCAGACCATCAACGCCCCGGTAGATCACCTCGACACCGACGCGCTGACCGCGTTCCTGCAAGATCACGTCACCCGAGGCCACAGCCTGCTGGACGCCGCGCGCAGCACATTTGTCGCCCGCGACATCGTGGTCGAGCTTGACATGGCCTACCTCGGGCAGACCCACACCGTGTCTGTCCCGCTGCACGTCACCGTCACCGATGGCACCGTCACACCGCCCACCCGCGCGCAGATCGCCCAGGCCTTCGACACCGCCTATCACGCCACCTATGGCCGCCTGCTGCCAAACGGCACCCGCCGCGTGATGAACCTGCGCACCGCCGTCATCGGGCGGCGGCCCAAGTTCGATCTGACCACGCTCGCCCCGCAGGGCGGCGACGTCGCCACCGCGCACAAGGGCCAGCGGCAGGTGCATTTCGGCGACACCTGGCACGACACTGCGATCTATGACCGGCTGGCCCTGCCTGTCGGCGCAAGCATCACCGGCCCCGCGATCCTGGAACAGCCCGACACCACCGTGCTGGTCGATCCCGGCCTGACCGCCACGATCGACCGGTTCGGCAACACGATCATCGACCGAGCAAAGGCATAGCCCATGGCCCATACCCCCGACATCATCCCGGCACGCACTGCCCTGCTGACAATCGACCTGCAAAACGATTTCATGCACCCCGAGGGCGCCTATGGCCGCGCGGGACAGGGGGCCGAGGCCATCACTGCCCTGCCCGACCGCATCGCGCCGCTGCGCGATGCCCTGCGCGCGGCGGGTGGCACCTATGTCAGCGCGCAGTTCACGCTGGTCCCCGGCCCCGACGATGAACCGTTGATCGCGCCGCACCTGAAACAACTGCGCCCCTTCCTGACCAAGGGCGATTTTGCACCGGGCGCGTTCGGGCATGCGCTGGTCGATGCGCTGCAACCGGCGGATTACACGGTGGAAAAGGTGGCCTATTCCGCGTTCTACCAGACCCGACTGGAATACATCCTGCGCGCGCTGGACATTGACATGCTGTTGATCGGCGGGATCGTCACCAACGGCGGCGTCGCCAGCACCCTGCGCGACGCGCATCTGCGCAACATCGACACCGTGCTGCTGACCGATGGCTGCGCCGCGTTCAAACCCGATGTGCACGATGCAACTCTGATCTCGCTCGGCTCGCTCGGCGCGCAGATGACCTGCGCCGAGGCTACACAGATGCTGGAGGGCGCGACATGACCCTGAAATCCCGCCTGACCCAACCGGAAATCCTGATCGCCCCCGGCGTCTATGACGGGCTGACCGCCACGCTGGCCCAGCAGGCCGGGTTTCAGGCGCTGTACCTGTCCGGGGCGGCCGTCGCCTACACCCGGCTGGGCAGGCCCGACATCGGCCTGACCTCGGTGATCGAAATGGCCGACACCATGACCCTGATCCGCGACCGGGTGGACCTGCCGGTGATCATCGACGCCGACACCGGCTTTGGCAACGCGCTGAACGCCCAGCGCACCATGCGGCTTTATGAACGCGCAGGCGCCAATGCCCTGCAGATCGAGGATCAGACATATCCCAAACGCTGCGGCCATCTGGCCGACAAATCCCTGATTTCCAAGGCCGAGATGACAGGCAAGATCGCCGCCATGGCCGAGGCACGCGCCAGCGACGACACCCTGATCATCGCCCGCACCGATGCCATCGCCGTTGAAGGGTTCGCCGCCGCCATCGACCGGGCCGAGGCCTATGTGCAGGCCGGGGCCGACGTGCTGTTCATCGAGGCTCCGCGCTCGGGCGACGAGCTGTCGCGCGTGGCCGACACCTTCAGGGGCCGCGTGCCGTTGCTGGCCAACATGGTCGAAGGCGGCGCGACCCCGATCCAGTCCGCGGATGACCTGCAAACTCTGGGGTTCGACATCGTGATCTTTCCCGGCGGCATCGTGCGGGCGCTGGCGCGCTGCGCCACCGACTACTACGCCTCGTTGCATGCCAACGGGTCGAACGCGCCCTTTGCCGACCGCATGTTCGATTTCGACGGGCTGAACGCCGCCATCGGCACGCCCGAGATGCTGGCCAAAGGGCAGCGGTTCGACGGCAAGGACGGCGCATGACTATCCTGCCCGCGCCCGACCGGTTTGATCTGTCCGTGCAAACGCTGATCATCGGCGGCGGCGCGGCGGGCATGGTGGCCGCGCTGGCCGCATTGGAGGCGGGGCAAGAGGTGCTGGTGGTCGAAGGCGACGCCGTGCCCAGCGGATCGACCGCGCTCAGCGCCGGGCTGATCCCGGCAGCGGGCACGGCACAGCAACGCGCGGCAGGGATCAAGGACGACGCCGAAACCTTTGCCGCCGATATTCAGGCCAAGGCCAAGGGCGAAAACGATCCCGCTCTGGTGGACGCGATGGCCCGCACCGCCGCCCCGGTGATCGACTGGCTGACCGACCGGCACGGGCTGCCCTTCTCGGTCGTCACCGATTTCGACTATCCCGGCCATTCCCGCCGCCGGATGCACGGGCTGCCCAGCCGCGCCGGGCGCGACCTGATCAACGCGCTGCGCGGGGCGGCCGAACGCGCAGGCGTCGATGTGATCTGCGAACGCCGGGCCGATGCCCTGTTTGCCGATGACGGTCGCGTCCTTGGCGCACGGCTGAGCCGCCCCGATGGCGGTGTGGAAACCGTGGGCTGCGACCGTCTGATCCTGGCTTGCAACGGGTATGGCGGCAACCGCGCCATGGTGGCCGAGCACATGCCCGCGATCCGCGATGCGCTGTGGTTCGGCCATGACGGCAACACCGGCGACGCGGTGACATGGGGGCAGCAGCTGGGGGCCGAGGCGCGCCACCTTGGGGCCTATCAGGGCCACGGCAACGTGGCCCACCCGCATGGCATCCTGATCACATGGGCGGTGATCATGGAAGGCGGCGTGCAGGTCAACAGCGCGGGCCAGAGGTTCTGGGATGAATCCCAGGGCTATTCCGAGGCCGCCCGCGCCGTCCTGTCCCAACCCGGCGGCGTGGCATGGGCCGTGTTCGACGCCCGCATCGCCGCCATCGCCCGCCAGTTCGAGGATTTCAAACAGGCCGAGCGTCAGGGCGCGGTGCGCTGGGGCGACGATGTGGCCGCCCTTGCCCGCGACACCGGCCTGCCCGCCGATGCGCTGGCCGCCACGCTGGCCGCGATTCCGCAGGGTGGCACCGATGGCTTTGGCCGCCGCTTTGGCGATGTGCCCCTGTCGCCGCCCTTTGCCGCCGTGCGCGTCACTGGCGCGCTGTTTCACACGCAAGGCGGGCTGGCGGTCGATCCCGTCACCGCCCGCGTCCGGCGCGCCGATGGCGGGCTGTTCGCCAATCTCCACGCCACCGGCGGCGCGGCCTGCGGCGTGTCGGGCCGGGGCGATGCCGGATACCTCAGCGGCAATGGCCTGCTGTCGGCGGCGACGCTGGGCTACCTGGCCGGGCGTGATTCGACCTGACCGGGCCAGACCCCGAATCGTCCTTCCCCAAGGTCACCTGACAGGCGGCATCAAACCCGCGACGCCGGTGCATATGGCATGTGCACGGGATGTGCATGATCGGTGCATGGCGGTTTTTCGGGACAATCCCGGTGCGGTCCGGCCCCTGCGCCGGTCGGAAAACCCCTTCAATTCAACGTGAGTAAACGAATTTACTGTTCATATTTTCAAACTGACCATATTTTTGACAAGAATATTCTTTCACTGCAATGCCCGTTAGCGAAATTTACAGAAATCGTCTAATTCAAAAGGTGGAATACCGCCAGTTGCGCCGAAGATGGAGCGGCTCAGCCAGCGGAGGAGGAGAAACAGGCGCCAAGGCACCAGCCAACGGCCCCGGCCCGACCTTTGGGTTGCGCCACAAGACATTGAAAATGGGGGAGTTTTCATGGACGGCTTCAAAGCACCCACACCCGCCGCGAACCTTGTGCTGCTTGGCCCACCGGGGGCCGGCAAGGGCACCCAGGCCCGCATGCTGCAAGATCGTTTCGGCCTTGTCCAACTCTCCACCGGCGACCTGCTGCGCGCCGCCGTCAAGGCCGGCACCGAGGCCGGTTTACAAGCCCGCGCCGTGATGGACCGCGGCGATCTGGTCAGCGACGACATCGTCATCGCCATTCTGCGCGACCGCCTGTCCCACCCCGATTGCACCAACGGCGTCATCTTCGACGGCTTCCCCCGCACCACCGTGCAGGCACAGGCGCTGGATGATCTGTTGGCCGACATCGGCAGCGCGATCACCGCCGCTATCAGCCTGGATGTGGACGACGCCGCGATGGTGGCGCGCATTTCCGGCCGCTACACCTGCGCAGGCTGCGGCGAGGGATATCACGACCAATTCAAGCAGCCCGCGGCCTTCGGCACCTGCGACAAGTGTGGCAGTTCCGAGATGACCCGCCGCGCCGACGACACCGCCGAAACCGTGCACCAGCGCCTAAAGGCCTACCACGCCCAGACCGCCCCGCTGATCGCGTATTACGAGGCGCGCGGCGTGCTGGCCCGTGTCGATGCCATGGCCGATATCGACACCGTGGCAAAAGACCTGACCGCGATTGTCGCACAGACACTTGCACCGACCGTCGCCTGAGACCGCGCGCGACGGATTTCCCCGTCGGCGCAGAGAGAAACCGAACAATAAGGGAGGGACATGACCTTGTCCGAGAAACAAGACAACAACGCCTACTGGCAGGCCAATGTCAGGCTGATCCTGATCAGCCTCGCGATCTGGGCGCTGGTCAGCTTTGGCTTTGGCATCCTGCTGCGCCCGTTGCTGGCAGGCATTTCCGTAGGCGGGGCCGACCTGGGCTTCTGGTTCGCGCAGCAGGGCTCGATCCTCGTGTTCCTGGCGCTGATCTTTTTCTACGCCTGGCGCATGAACAAGCTGGATGCCGAACACGGCGTCGGCGAAGAATAAGAGGCAGGACATATGGATCAATTCGTCATCAACCTGATCTTCGTGGGCGCGTCATTCGCCCTGTATATCGGGATCGCGATCTGGGCGCGCGCGGGCTCGACCAGCGAATTCTACGCCGCCGGGCGCGGCGTGCACCCTGTCACCAACGGCATGGCCACGGCGGCCGACTGGATGTCGGCGGCCTCGTTCATATCGATGGCGGGCCTTATCGCCTTTGTGGGCTATGACAACTCGACCTACCTGATGGGCTGGACGGGGGGGTACGTGCTGCTGGCCCTGCTGCTGGCACCGTATCTGCGCAAGTTCGGCAAATATACCGTGTCCGAGTTCATCGGTGACCGGTTCTATTCCAAGACCGCCCGGATGGTCGCGGTGCTGTGCCTGATCATCGCGTCCGTGACCTATGTGATCGGCCAGATGACCGGCGTGGGCGTGGCCTTTGGCCGGTTCCTTGAGGTCAGCAACACCACCGGCCTGCTGATCGGGGCCTGCGTCGTGTTCGCCTATGCGGTGTTCGGCGGCATGAAGGGCGTGACCTATACGCAGGTGGCGCAGTATGTCGTTCTGATCCTCGCCTACACGATCCCGGCGATCTTCATCTCGCTGCAACTGACCGGCAACCCGATCCCGGGTCTGGGCCTGTTCGGCACGCATGAGGCCAGCGGTGAGCCGCTGTTGGCCAAGCTGGACGAGATCGTGCGCGAGCTGGGCTTTGCCGAATACACCACGCACCATTCCGACACGCTGAACATGGTTCTGTTCACCCTGTCGCTGATGATCGGCACCGCCGGACTGCCGCATGTGATCATGCGCTTCTTCACCGTGCCCAAAGTGGCCGATGCGCGCTGGTCGGCAGGTTGGGCGCTGGTGTTCATCGCGCTGCTGTATCTGACGGCCCCGGCCGTGGGTGCGATGGCGCGTCTGAACATCACCGAACTGATGTGGCCCAACGGCACCGGCGGCGACGCGGTGGCGGTGCAAACCATCGAGACCGAGCAGGAATACCTGTGGATGAAGACCTGGCAAAAGACCGGTCTGCTGGATTGGGAAGACAAGAACGGTGACGGCCTGATCCAGTATTACAACGACGCCAACCCCGAAATGCAGGCAAAGGCGGCTGAAAACGGCTGGGCAGGCAACGAGCTGACCCGCTTCAACCAGGATATCCTGGTGCTGGCCAACCCCGAGATTGCCAACCTGCCGGGCTGGGTGATCGGCCTTGTGGCGGCAGGTGGCCTTGCGGCGGCCCTGTCCACGGCGGCGGGTCTGCTGCTGGCGATCTCGTCTGCGGTCAGCCATGACCTGATGAAGGGGCAGTTCACCCCGAACATCAGCGAAAAGGGCGAGTTGCTGTCGGCCCGGATCGCCATGGCGGTGGCCATCGTGGTGGCGACCTGGCTGGGCCTCAATCCTCCGGGCTTTGCCGCGCAGACCGTGGCGCTGGCCTTTGGTCTGGCGGCGGCGTCTATCTTCCCGGCGCTGATGATGGGCATCTTCACCAAGGTGAACAACCACGGTGCCGTGGCGGGCATGCTGGCCGGTCTGATCGTGACGCTTGTGTACATCTTCCTGCACAAGGGCTGGTTCTTCATCCCCGACACCAACAGCTTTACCGACGCAAACCCGCTGTTGGGCACGATCCAGTCCACCAGCTTTGGTGCGGTCGGCGCGATGATCAACTTTGCGGTGGCCTTTGCAGTGTCCAGAATGACCTCGCCGATCCCGCAAGAGATCGAGGACCTGGTCGAAAGCGTCCGCGTGCCCAAGGGCGCGGCGGCCGCGACCGATCACTAAGCACGAACAAGGGGCGCAGCGATGCGCCCCTTGCCTTGCGACGGCAGACATCACGGCATATTGCGCCACCTGATGCGTCTTTTAGACTGATTTCCCGTACCCCGACCGACCCAAGGAGCGCGCAGATGCCAGACGACCAGAGCCGCCTTCTGGACCGCGTGCTGGCCCATGCGCCGTTCGATCTGTTGCCGCCCGAGGCGCGGGCGGAGCTGACCGACGCGGTTACCTTTCACACCGCCAGGCCCGGCACCCTGCTGATCCGCGAGGGCGCGGTGATGGCCGGGCTGCACGTGATCCTTGACGGCGCGCTGGATATCTTGTCGGACAGTGGCGATGTGGTATCGCAGCGCGGGCCCGGCGACATGCTGGGCGAACGCGCGCTGTTTCGGGGCGGGCGGGCCACGTTGACCGCGCGCACCAGCAGCGCGCTGTCCTATGCCGTGATAGACACCGCGCGGTTTCTGGACCTGACCAACCGGTTTGCAGGCTTTGCCGAATGGTTCCGCGCCGCGCCCCTTGCCCGCGCCGCCAGCAGCGCCGACGCCTATGCCACCGGGCTGACCGCGCTGCGCGTGGCCGACCTGATGGTGGCCGACCCGGTCACCTGCGCTCCCGATCAGACCGTGACACAGGTGGCGCAGATGATGCGCGACCGGGTGATATCGTCCGTTCTGGTTATGGACGGAACGCAACTGGCCGGGATTGCCACCGTGCACGACCTGACCAACAAGGTGCTGGCCGAGGGGCTGGACGGCTCTATCCCGGTGGCACAGATCATGACGCCCGATCCGGTCACCATCGGCCCGGATGCGCTGGGGCTGGACGCTTTGGTCACACTTGCCGGGCGCAAGATCAACCACCTGCCGGTCGCGCAGGGGGGCCGGATCGTGGGGATGCTGGGGCGCACCGACCTGTTTCGCCAGCAGGCCACCACCGCCAGCCATATGGTCGCCGACATCGTGCGCGCCGACAGTGCCGAGGGAATGGCCCATGTGATGACCCGCGTGCCCGATCTGCTGGCGCATCTGGTCAGTGCGGGCACCCGCCACACCGCCATCACCCGGCGTATCACCGACCTGACCGATGCCATCACCCGCCGTCTGCTGACCTTGGCCGAGGAAAAGTTCGGCCCGCCGCCGGTGCCCTATCTGTGGCTGGCCTGCGGCAGTCAGGGGCGGCAGGAACAGACCGGGATTTCCGATCAGGACAACTGCCTGATCCTGGACGACGCGGTGCAGCCCGACCACGATGCCTATTTCGCGGCCCTGGCGCAATTCGTCAGCGACGGGCTGGACACCTGCGGGTTCTTCTATTGCCCCGGCGACATGATGGCCACGGCCACGCGCTGGCGGCAGCCGCGGCGGATCTGGCGCAGCTATTTCGCCAAGTGGATCGCCGAGCCGGACCCGCAGGCGCAGATGCTGGCCAGCGTCATGTTCGACCTGCGGCCCATCGCAGGCGAGTTTGGGCTGTTTGCCGACCTGCAGGACGAGGTGCTGGCCAAGGCGCGCGGCAATTCGATATTCGTGGCGCATATGGTGTCGAACTCGCTGAAACACACGCCGCCGCTGTCGCTGTTCCGGGGCTTTGCGCTGATCCGCTCGGGCGAGCACAAGAACACCGTTGATCTCAAGCTGTCGGGCGTGATCCCGGTGGTCGATCTGGCGCGCATCTATGCGCTGCGCGGGGCGCTTCCCACCGTCAACACCCGCGAACGCCTTGAAACCGCGCGCGAGGCGGGCGTGATCTCGACCTCGGGGGCGCATGACCTGCTGGATGCCTACGACCTGATCGCGATGACCCGCCTGCGTCATCAGGCCGAGCAGATCCGGCGCGGGGCCGCGCCCGACAACTTTCTGCCCCCCGGCGCGCTGTCGGAACTGGAGCGCAGCCACCTGCGCGATGCCTTCATGGTGATCAAGACCATGCAATCGGCGCTTGGATAAGGACAGCCGCGATGTTTCTGGAACTGATTGCAACCTTCGTGGCCGCCCTTGGCGCGGCGGGGATCGTGCTGGCGCTGAACCGGCTGACCGGGGGCCGCCTGCCCCGCTGGGCGATGCCGGTCGCAGCGGGGCTGACGATGCTGGCCTATACCATCTGGTCGGAATACAGCTGGGACAGCCGCACCCGCGCCCAACTGCCCGAGGGCACGGCGGTGTTCCAGACCATGACCGACAGCGCGTTCTGGAAGCCGTGGACGCTGATCTGGCCGCAGACCAAGGCGCTGGCGGTGGTCGATCAGGACGGTGCGCGCACGCGCCCCGATACGCCCGATGTGATGCTGGTCGATCTGTACCTGTTCGCCCGCTGGCGCGGCACCGACCGCAGCCCGCAACTGGTGGATTGCACCCGTGCCGCCCGCGCCCCCGTCAGCGATGCCGCGCTGGCCGATCCTGCGGCGGCCGAGTGGCAGATGATCGGGGCCGATGATCCGCTGATCACCGCGCTTTGCCCGCGCCAAGGCTGACAGGAACGCCCCGCCATGATCGAGAAATCCATCTTGCTGGTCGAGGATGAGGACAACATCGCGCTGGCGCTGGCCTATCTGATCGGCAAGCAGGGCTACCGGCTGGCGCGCGTGTCCGACGGGGCCGAAGCCATCGACCGGATCGAGGCCGAGCGCCCCGATCTGGTGGTGCTGGACGTGATGCTGCCCGG
Source organism: Lacimonas salitolerans (assembly GCF_042677865.1). Taxonomy (NCBI): domain Bacteria; kingdom Pseudomonadati; phylum Pseudomonadota; class Alphaproteobacteria; order Rhodobacterales; family Paracoccaceae; genus Lacimonas; species Lacimonas salitolerans. Next base: position 50,257 of record NZ_JBHUDD010000159.1, read on the forward strand.
GCGCTCGGGCTATGACATCTGCCAGACGATCCGCGCGCGGCCCACGATCTGTCACACCAAGATCCTGATGATGACCGCCCGGGGCGGCGAGGTCGAGCGGCGCAAGGGGCTGGCGCTGGGGGCGGATGCGTTTCTGTCCAAACCCTTTGCCAGCGCCGACCTGACCGCCCGGATCGCCGCGCTTCTGGGGGACGGGGCGGATGGCTGAACGCTGGGGCCTGCGCCTGCGGTTCGCGCTGTTTTTTGCCGGGCTGGCGGCGGGGGGCGTGGCGCTGATCGCGGCGGGGCTGTGGCTGGCGTATGCGCGCTATGGCGGGCCTGCCGAGGGCTATGTGATCGCCGGGCTGATCGCGGGCTTTGGCCTGGCGGGGCTGGCGGTCTGGGTGGGGTTGCTGTTCGACGAAAACGTGGCGCGGCCCGTGCTGGCGCTGGCCTCGGACCTGGAAACGCGGGCGCGGGCGCAGGTGGGCACCGGGATCGACACCGCGCCCGCGCGCTATCTGGGCGCGCTGGCCCCGGCAGCGCAGGCCGTTCACGACGCGCTGACACAGGCGCGCGAGGCGCAGGCCCAGGCGATCGCGGCCGAGACCCGCGCGCTGGCCCGTGACAAGGCGCTGCTGGCCGCGCTGCTGCGGGATCTGTCCGACGCGGTTCTGGTGCTCAGCCCCGACCGGCGGATCATCCTCTACAACCGCCGGGCGCAGGCCCTGCTGGGCGCGGTGGGTCTGGACCGCCCGGCCAAGGCGTTCCTGCGGACCGAGCCGTTGGACAATGCCATCGACCGCCTGCGCGCCCGCCCCGGTGCCGCCCGGCCCGAGCCGTTCCTGACCGCCACCGCCGATGGGGCGCGGTTTCTGCTGGGGCAGGTCAGCGCGGTGGACAGCGATGCCGCCTCGGTCGGTCACGTGGTGATCTTTCACGACGCCACCGATGATCTGACCACCCATGCAGAGCGCGACCACCTGTTCAACACCCTGCTGGAGCGCACCCGCCGTCCAGCCGCCGCCATCGGTGCCGTGCTTGAGGTGCTGGACGATCCCGATCTGCCGCCCGCGCAGCGCGCAGGTTTTGCCAGCGCCGCCCGCGACGAGCTGGACCGCCTGTTCACCACCCTGCGCGACAGCGCGCGCAGCCATGGCGCGATTGCCGCCCGGCACTGGCCCATGGCCGAGGTCGCGGTGCGCGACGTGCTGGACACCGTTGTCGCCCGCGCACCCGGCGATCTGCAGGTGACCGACAGCGCCGATTTCCTGCGCTGCGACGGGTTTGCCATCGGCGCGCTGCTGGGCCGCGTCCTGACCGGACTGCTGGCCGACGGCACCCGCCACGGCCCGGTTCTGGGAGCCGAGGTGCATGACCGCGAAATCTGGCTGATCCTGTCGTGGCAGGGGGCGGATGCGCCCGACGGGCAGATCTCGGGCTGGGTGGCGCAGGATATCTCGGACGCCTATGGCCATTACACCGGCCGCGACGTGCTTGAGGCGCATCGCACCGAAATCTGGTCGGAACCCATGGCGCAGGGTCACCGGATCGTTCTGCCGCTGGCGCAGGCGGGCGCGCCGGTGCTGGCCCCGCAGGATGCCCGGCCCGAGTTCTACGACTTTGACCTGACCAGCCCCGACCCCGACAGCGACCTGATGGATCGGCCGCTGAAATCGTTGACCTTCGTGGTGTTCGACACCGAAACCACTGGCCTGTCGCCGCGCGCGGGCGACGAGATCGTGCAGATCGCCGGGTTGCGCGTGGTGGGGGGCCGTGTGCTGACCGGCGAGGCGTTCGACACGCTGGTCAATCCGGGCCGCGCGATCCCGCCTGCCTCGACCCGGGTGCACGGGATCGACGATGCGATGGTCGCCGATGCCCCCGACATCCGCGAGGCCGGGCAAGATTTCCACGACTTTTGCAGCGATGCGGTGCTGGTGGCGCATAACGCGCCGTTCGACATCGCCTTTCTGCGCCTGAAGGAAACGCAGATCGGGCGTGACTTTCGCCAGCCGTTTCTGTGTACCGTGCTGCTATCGGCGACGCTGTTCGATCACAGCGGCAATCACACGCTGGACGCGCTGGCCGCGCGTTTCGGGATCGAGATTCCGACCCACCTGCGCCACACCGCCCTGGGCGATGCCACCGCCACGGCGCAGGTTTTCCTGCGCATGCTGGACGTGATGGAGGGTGCCGGCCTGATCACCCTGCGCGACGCGCTGGAGGCCAGCCGCAAGATGACCCGCATCCGTCGCGCGCAAGAGTACTGATCCGCCGGCCGCTGGCCTTGCCGCAGACCGCCGCGCTTGCCCAAACGTGATCTGCCTGTATCTTGATCCGGAAAAAACTGTCACGTGTCTGTCATGGTGCACCTGTAGGTCGCAGTCACAACCAACATCTGGGAGAGAATTATGAGAGCTTTTGCGACACTCACCGCCGTTGCCGCGCTGGCCTTTGCCGCGCCCGCCATTGCCGAATTCAAGCTGGGCGACCGCTATACCGATGCCGATGGCGATCTGATCGCGGACATTCCCACCGACGAATCGCAACTGGTCGATCCATCGACCCTGATCTTTGCCTATACCCCGGTTGAAGACCCGGCGGTCTATGCCGAAGTCTGGCAGGAATTTCTGGACCACATGGCCGAGGTGACCGGCAAGAGCGTGCAGTTCTTCCCGGTGCAGTCCAACGCCGCCCAGATTGAGGCGATGCGCGCCGGTCGTCTGCACGTGGCAGGCTTCAACACCGGGTCGAACCCGCTGGCCGTGGCCTGCGCCGGGTTCCGCCCCTTCGCCATGATGGCGGCCAAGGACGGCTCGTTCGGCTACGAGATGGAAATCATCACCTACCCGGATTCGGGCATCGAAGAGGTCGAGGACATCAAGGGCAAGCAGATGGCCTTTACCTCGGAAACCTCGAACTCGGGGTTCAAGGCGCCGTCGGCGATCCTGAAAGCCGAATACGGCATGGAAGCCGGCACGGATTTCGAGCCGGTGTTTTCGGGCAAGCACGACAACTCGATCCTCGGCGTGGCCAACAAGGACTACCCGGCAGCCGCCATCGCCAATTCGGTGAAAAGACGCATGATCGAACGTGACGTGGTTCAGGCCGATCAACTGGTCACGGTCTACACTTCGCAGACCTTTCCGACCACCGGCTATGGCATGGCCCACAACCTGACGCCCGAGCTGCAGGACAAGATCAAGGAAGCGTTCTTTTCCTTCGACTGGGAAGGCACCAAGATGGCCGAGGAATTCGGCCGCAGCGGTGACGAGCAGTTCATCCCGATCACGTTCCAGAACGAATGGTCGGTGATCCGCACCATCGACGAGGCCAACGGCGTCGAATACAACTGCAACTGATCTGTCGGACAGAAACACCGGACGGGCGGCATGAGACCGCCCGTTCGCTTTTGTGAAAAAGGCGGCCGCATGCTCAGACTCGAAGGGCTTTCCAAGACCTACAAGACCGGCGACACCGCACTGGCGGACGTGACGCTGGAGGTGCCCAAGGGGCAGATCATGGGGCTGATCGGGCCGTCGGGGGCCGGGAAATCGACGCTGATCCGCTGCATCAACCGGCTGGTGGAACCCACCGCCGGCAAGGTCATGCTGGGCGACGTGGATCTGGCAAAGCTGGGCAAGGGCGATCTGCGCCGCCAGCGCCGCCGCATCGGCATGATCTTTCAGGAATACGCGCTGGTCGAGCGTCTGACCGTGATGGAAAACGTGCTGTCAGGGCGGCTGGGCTATGTGCCGTTCTGGCGCAGCTTCATGCGCAAGTTCCCCGCCGACGACATCCAGCGTGCCTATCAACTGCTGGATCGCGTGGGGTTGATGGAACATGCCGACAAGCGCGCCGATGCGCTGTCGGGCGGTCAACGGCAGCGTGTCGGCATCGCGCGGGCACTGGCCCAGGACCCCGAATTGCTGCTGGTCGATGAACCCACGGCCAGCCTTGACCCCAAGACAAGCCGCCAGATCATGCGCCTGCTGGTGGAAATCTGCGCCGAAAGCGGCCTGCCCGCCATCGTCAACATCCATGACGTGCCGCTGGCCCAGCAGTTCATGCAGCGCATCGTCGGTTTGCGCGCCGGGCGCGTGGTGTTCGACGGCCCGCCCGAACACCTGACGCAGGACGCGCTGACCACGATCTATGGCGAGGAAGACTGGAACGCCATGCGCAAGGGTGACGAAGAACAGGCCACCGCCGAGGCCGATGCGCGCGACCGCATGGCGGCGCTGGCACAATGACCGCGCCCGCCTACCCCACAACGTGGCGTCGCCCGCCGCAAATCGTCAAGGACCGTCGCTGGCGGCTGGCCTTGCAGGTGGGCATGGTGGTCTACCTGATCCTGGCCATGGGCACCGTCGATGTGAACTGGACCCGTGTCTACGAGGGGCTGGAACGCGGACAGCGCTTCATCCTTGGGTTTCTGCAACCCGATTTCACCAGCCGCTGGACAGATATCCGCCAGGGGCTGATCGAAAGCCTGACCATGACGCTGACCTCGACCGTGGTCGGTGTCGCCATCTCGGTGCCCATCGGGATCGGGGCCGCGCGCAACCTTGCACCGCGCTGGATCTATTACATCTGCCGCAGCATCATCGCGGTCAGCCGTGCCTTGCAGGAAATCATCATCGCGATCTTCCTTGTGGCGATGTTCGGTTTCGGCCCCTTTGCGGGGTTTCTGACGCTGTCCTTTGCCACCATCGGGTTCATTGCCAAGCTGCTGGCCGATGACATCGAAGAGATCAACGAAGGTCAGGCCGAGGCAATCCGTGCCACCGGCGCCTCGTGGTGGCAGGTGGTGAATTATGCGGTGCAGCCGCAGGTCATGCCACGGCTGATCGGCCTGTCGCTGTACCGCCTTGACATCAACTTCCGCGAAAGCGCGGTGATCGGTATCGTCGGTGCGGGCGGCATCGGAGCCACGCTGAACACCGCCATCGACCGGTATGAATACGACAGCGCGGGCGCGATCCTGCTGATCATCATCCTGATCGTGATGGTCGCCGAATACGGTTCCAGCTATCTGCGAAAGTTCCTGCAATGAGCGATATGCCCCATCACACCCAGATCTGGACCTATCGCACCCCGCGCGCGCGGCTGTTGCTGTGGGGCGGATGGCTGGCGCTGGTGGCGCTGTTCGTCTGGTGCTGGCAGATCATGACCAAGGACACGATCTGGTTCTTCGTGCAAAGCGCGCCGACACAGGCCGCCGACATCGGCGGGCGGATGGTGCCCCCGGCCTGGGGATACCTGCCCGAACTCATGGTGCCGCTGTGGGACACGATCAACATCGCCACGCTGGGCACCATCGGCGGTGTGATCATGGCGGTGCCCGTGGCCTTCATGGCGGCACGCAACACCACGCCCTCGGCCACGATCCTGCGGCCCATCGCATTGTTCATCATCGTGGCATCCCGCTCGATCAACTCGCTGATCTGGGCGCTTTTGCTGGTGGCGATCATCGGCCCCGGTCTGCTGGCCGGGATCGTGGCCATCGCCCTGCGCTCCATCGGTTTTGTCGGCAAGCTGCTGTACGAGGCGATCGAGGAAACCGACGCCCGCCAGATCGAGGCGGTCGCCGCCACCGGGGCCAGCGGCGCGCAGGTGCTGAGCTATGGCATCGTGCCGCAGATCATGCCCGCATTCTGGGGAATTTCGGTCTTTCGCTGGGACATCAACATCCGCGAAAGCACCATTCTGGGCCTTGTCGGTGCGGGTGGTATCGGGCTGAAACTGCAGGCGTCGCTGAACGTTCTGGCCTGGAGCCAGGTGACCGTGATCCTGCTGCTGATTCTGGCCACCGTGGTGTTGAGCGAGTGGGTATCGGCCCGGATGCGCCACGCGATTATCTAGGCCAGCTGGCGGCTGGCCCAACCCCTCTGAAAACAGGCGCATTTCGCCATGCAGAAACTAATTTCACGCATTTCTTGACAAGCGGGCCGGATCACCTTTTCATCCCAGTCAAGAAAGGTGCCGGAGGAGGGTGCCTTTCGCAAAGGGAGGAAATAATGAAATTCATGACATCTGCCGCTTTGGCGGCTGCGATGGCTTTTGCGGCGATGGGTGCATCGGCGCAGGACGCAATCAAGATCGCCTACATCGACCCGCTGTCGGGGCCGATGGGACCGACCGGCGACCAGGGGCTGAAAGAATTCATGTTCGCCGCCGAACATGTCAACGCCAATGGCGGCATCAACGGTGCCATGGTCGAGGTCACAGGGTTCGACAACAAGGTGAACCCCAAGGAATCGCTGGTGCAATTTCAAAAGGCCCTCGACCAGGGGTATCGGTTCATCGCACAGGGCAACGGCTCGTCCGTGGCTTCGGCGCTGATCGATGCGGTGGAAAAGCACAACGAGCGCAACCCCGGCGAAGAGGTGCTGTTCCTCAACTACGCCGCGGTCGACCCCGTGTTCACCAATGATCGCTGCAGCTTCTGGCATTTCCGTTTTGACGCGGATGCCGACATGAAGATGGACGCCATCACCGACTGGCTGGCCGCCCAGGATGATATCAAAAAAGCCTATATCATCGGTCAGGACTACAGCTTTGGTCAGGCCGTCGGCGCGGCGGCAGAGCGGTTCATCACCGAAAAACGCCCCGATATCGAAATCGTCGGCAACGAGCTGCACCCCCTGGCCAAGGTCAAGGACTTCACCCCCTATGTGCAGAAGATCATCAGCTCGGACGCGGATGTGATCATCACCGGCAACTGGGGCTCGGACATGGTGCTGCTGGTCAAGGCCGCGATCGATGCGGGCTGGGACAAGCCGATCCTGACCTATTACGGCGGATCGGTCGGCGCGGCCACCGCCATGGGCGAGGCCGCAGTGGGCAAGGTCAAGGCCATCGTCGAAGGCCACACGAACCTGCCGATGTCGGATGAGCACGCAGCGTATATCGACGCGTTCGAGGAAAAGTATTCGTCGAACGACTACTATTACCAGCGCGTTCACAATGCGGTCTTCATGCTGGATGCCGCAGCCGAACAGGCGGGCAGCAACGATCCGGTCGATATCGCCTTTGCCCTGTCGGGGATGGAATTCGAAGGGCCGTATGGCACCGTGACCATGCGCGAAGACAACCATCAAGCGTTGCAGCCGATGTTCCTGGCCACCTTCACCAAGGACGTCGAGCGCGGTGTCGAGGACTTGCCGCTTGGCTGGACCTCGGGTCCGGACGAGCGGATCGAGGCCGAGGCGACTCGCGCCGAGACCACGTGCCAGATGGAACGCCCTGAGAGGTAACCAGGCGTCGCATCAATGAAATAGGATGCCGCGCCCAAGTGCGCGGCATCCGTTTCGCAAGAGGGTTCCATGGAAACGATTGTCTTCTCGCTCCTGAACGGGGTGATCTACGGCCTGTTGCTGTTCATGCTGTCCAGCGGCCTGACCCTGATCTTCAGCATGATGGGCGTGCTGAACTTTGCCCACGCCAGTTTCTACATGCTGGGGGCCTATTTCGCCTATACGATCTCGGGCAGCACCAGTTTCTGGCTGGCGTTGATCCTGGCGCCGATCCTTGTCGGGGTGCTGGGCATGGCGGTCGAACGCTATGGCCTGCGCACCGTGCACGTGCACGGCCATGTGGCGGAACTGCTGTTCACCTTCGGGCTGGCCTATATCATCGATGAGGTGGTCAAGATCCTGTATGGCAAGACCGCGGTCGATTACCGTGTTCCCGAGCTGCTGGATTTCCCCTTGTTCACGCTCTATGGCGCGCAATACCCGGCCTATCGCATTTTCATCCTCTTCATCGCGATCTTCATGCTGGCGGTGCTGTGGTACATCCTCAACCGCACCCGCGCGGGTCTGATCATCCAGGCGGCGCTGAGCCATCCGCACATGGTGGGCCATCTGGGCCATAACGTGCCGGTCATCTTCATGACCGTGTTCGGCGTCGGCTGTGCCCTGGCGGGTCTGGCCGGGGTGATCGGAGGCAACTATCTGGTCACCGATCCAGCGATGGCGGTGCAGATGGGGCCGATCGTTTTCGTCGTCGTCGTGGTCGGCGGACTGGGCAGCCTGATGGGGGCCTTTATCGCCGCCATGTTGCTGGGCCTGTTGCAGACCTTTGCCGTGGCCGTCGATGCGACATTCTCGGACATGTTCTGGTGGCTGGGCCTGACACCCACATCCGAGGTGGGCAGCATCACCGTCGCCTCGCTGGCACCGATGCTGCCGTTCCTGCTGCTTGTGCTGATCCTGATGGTGCGCCCCACCGGTCTGATGGGAGATCGTGAACTATGACCGACGCAATCACCACCCGGATGGAGGCGCTGACCCCGTCCAGCGCGGAAAAGTTCCGCCAGCGCGTTCTACCGCTGATCGTGCTGGCCGTTGTCGTGGCCGTGATCCCGTTCTTCGGCCCGTCGCGGACGATGTATTCGCTGCTCAGCGTGACCGGCATCAACATCGTTTTCGCGCTCAGCTACAACATGCTCTTGGGGCGCGGCGGAATGCTGTCGTTTGGCCATGCGGTGTATTTCGGCCTTGGCGGCTATGCCGCCGTGCACGCCATGCGCGCGATCGAGAACGCCGAGGTCGGGTTCTGGACCAGCTATCCGGTGTTCTTCCTGCCGGTAATCGGCTTTGCCGGCGGCGCGCTGGCCGGGGCCGTGATCGGCTGGCCGTCGTGCCGCCGTGCGGGCGTGCCCTTTGCCATGATCTCGCTTGGCGTGGCCGAGCTGATCGCCGCGGCGGGCTTCATGTTCGGATCGGTCTTTGGCGGTGAAGAAGGGATTTCGGGCGACCGGATGAACGGGCCTGAACTGTTCGGCCTGTCGATGGGGCCGGTCAGCGATGTCTACTGGTTCGTTGCCTTCTGGACGGTTGTGGGCACCGCGGGCATCTATGCCTTTACCCGCACGCCGCTTGGCAAGCTGTCCGAGGCCACGCGCGACAACCCCGAGCGGGTGCAGTTCGTGGGCTATGATCCGCAGCGCGTGCGCTATCTGGTGTTCATCTTTGCCGGAGGTTTCGCCGGGCTGGCCGGTGGCATGTCCGCCGTCAACTTCGAGATCTTCACCCCCGAGGCGGTGTCGCTGATCCCGTCGGGCTTTGTGCTGCTGATGGCCTATATCGGCGGGATCAAGCATTTCGCCGGGCCGGTGATCGGGGCCGTCGTACTGACCTACATGCAGTCGAACCTGTCGGATTACTCCGAAGCCTGGCTGCTGTATCTTGGCATCCTGTTCATGGGCATCATCATGTATGCGCCCAGCGGGCTGGCCGGTATCCTGTTCGGCACGTGGCACGGTCTGCGCGAAGACCCGGTGGGGCTGGTCACGCAGTGGTGGACGGCGGTCTTGGGCGCGGTTCTGACCTTCCTTGGCCTGATCGTGCTGATCGAAACCGCGGTGCGCTGGTCCAACGGTTATGGCGAGGTGTTCGAACCCTTCGGCGTGGAGCTGACCATGGCCAGCCCGCTGGCCTGGGTGCTGATCGTCGTTCTGATCGGGGCGGGCATCACCCTGTTGCGCCGCGCCTTTGTCCAATCCAGAGAGGAGGGCGGCGCATGACGGCCATGGCCCTGTCCCTGTCGCGGCTGAAAAAGAACTTCGGCCCGGCGGAAATCATCTGCGGTGTCGATCTGGATATCGCGCCGGGAGAACGACACGCCATCATCGGTCCGAACGGGGCCGGGAAATCGACGCTGTTCAACCTGATATCCGGCCTCTACACGCCCTCGTCGGGCAGCGTAAAGCTGAACGGGCAGGAGATTGCCGGGATGAAACCCTTTGCGATCAACCGCATGGGACTTAGCCGGTCGTTTCAGGTGTCGAACATCTTTGCCAACATGACGGTGCGCGAAAACGTGCGTTGCGGCGTTCTGCATTCGCTTGGTTACGGCTACAGCTTCTGGCGCAACATCGGCAACCTGCGCGATGTGCAGCGCAAGACCGGCGAGATACTGGAAAGCGTGGGCCTGCTGGACAAGGCCAACCTGCCCGCCTCGCTGTTGCCTTATGCAGATCAGCGCACGCTTGAGATCGCGATCACCATTGCCGGTGGCGCCGACGTGATCCTGCTTGACGAGCCGACGGCCGGCATGAGCCATTCCGAGACTGATCGCGCGGTGGCCCTGATCCGCATGGCGACCGAGGGCAAGACGCTGATCATCGTCGAGCATGACATGGGCGTGGTGTTCAACATGGCCGACCGGATCAGCGTGCTGGTCTATGGCGAGATCATCGCCACCGGCGCCCCATCCGAGATACGCGGCGACCCCAAGGTGCGTGAGGCCTATCTGGGCGAAGAGGCCGACGACGAGCAGGAGGGCGTGGCATGACCGAACCGATGCTGAAGGTGCGCGACCTGCACGCCTATTACGGCAAGTCGCATGTGTTGCAGGGCGTCAACCTCGAGATCATGCCGGGCGAGGTAATCGCCCTGCTGGGCCGCAACGGCGTGGGCCGGTCCACGACCGCCAAGGCGATCATGGGCGAGGTCCGGCCGCGTGGCGAGATCCATTTCAAGGGTCAGCCCATCGCAGGGCTGGAAAGCCACAGGATCGCCCGGATGGGACTGGGCTATGTTCCTGAAAGCAGGGACATCTTTCCGATGATGTCGGTGCGCAACAACCTGATCCTGGGGATCAAGGACATGCGTAGGCACGGCAAGTACACGGTCGATCAGATGCTGGACATGTTCCCCAACCTGCGGGCGCGGGCCGACAATCTGGCGGGGGTTCTGTCAGGCGGGGAAAAGCAGATGCTGACCATGTGCCGCACGCTGATGGGCGATCCCGACCTGATCATCATCGACGAACCAACGGAAGGTCTGGCCCCCAAGATCGTGCAGCAGATCGGCGACATGATCGCCGAAATCGCCAAGACCGGCGTGTCCATCCTGCTGGTCGAGCAGAAGCTGTCGATCGCCCTGCGGATCGCCAACCGGGTCTATGTCATGGGTCATGGCGAGATCGTCTGGGGCGGCACGCCGGCCGACTTCCGTGATCGCGAGGATGTGCGCAAGGAGTGGCTGGAGGTCTGATCCAGCCCGAAAACGGCCTGTGATTTGCATGCACATGGCATGCACATCCCGTGCATACGCGCGCACGGCCCCGCGTCGGGCCGGATGAGGATGACGGCGGTCGCGATCAGCTGCTTCTCGGTGCCTCTGCGCTGTCGTCGGGCTGGATGGACTCGCCGTCCTCCGCGTCGCGGTCCAGCACCGCGACGGTCGCACCCGCCGTCAGGCCGTGAATGACTGTCGAGGCAAAGATGGTGAAGGCCACCACAGCCCAAAGCTGGCCTTCGTCGATGAACTCGATATGCGTGGCGGCATAGGCCAGATAGTACACCGACCCGATCCCGCGGACGCCATAGACCGCCACGACGGCCCGGGATCTGAGGTTCAGTGGCGACCCCCACATCCCCAGCATTCCGGCGATGGGCCGGACCACGAGGATCAGGCCGAAACCGATCAGCGTGAGCGACCAGTCAAGATAGGGCCAGAGCGTTGGCATGACACTGCCCAGAAGGACCAGAAGGATCGCGGTGATGGCGTGCTCGATCGAGGTGGCAAAGGAATGCAGTTGCCGGTGGAACCGGTGTTCGACCTCGTTCCTGCGACACAGCAGCCCCGCGACGAAAGCGGCGATGAAGCCGTAGCCTTCGGCCAATTCGACAAGCCCGTAGGCAAGGAACACCCCGGCCAGAACCAGCACGCCGGGCCCCGAGGCCGTGACCGTGTCCCAGGCGGGCATCGACAGGATGCGCCCCAGCAGCCAGCCGATGCCGATACCCATCACGGTGCCGACCCCGATGCGGTACAGCACGTCCCATGCCAGCCATTCCACAAGCCAACCGGACGGGTCCGCCCCCTGCGCGGCGATGTGCAACGCAAGATAGACGAACGGAAAGGCAAGGCCGTCGTTCAACCCGGCCTCGGTGGTCAGCGCAAAGCGGACGGGATGCTCTTTGCCCTCGAGCGGCGGGCCGACCTGAAGATCGTCGGCAAGAACCGGGTCGGTCGGGGCCAGCACCGCCCCCAGCAGGACCGCGCCGCCCAGGGTCAACCCGGCCAGTCCCCAGCCAAGCAGCGCGACCGCGGCGATGGTCAGGGGCATGGTGATGACCAGCAGCCTGACCGTCGGTGCCCAAAGCCGCCAGCCCCCCAGATTGTCGATCCGCAGCCCGGTGCCGAACAGCACGATGATGACGACAAGCTCGGCCGAAATCTCCCAAATGCCCGGGTTCTGGGTCGGGTCTATGCCCGAAACCAGACCCGGAAACAGCAGCGATCCGGCCATCCCGCAGGCCATGAGCAGCGCCGTCGCCGCCGGGGGGCGCCGGACGATGAGATGCGGCAGCCAGTAGGACACCAGAAGGCTTGCACCCAGGGCGACCAGCAGGATGTGGTAGGGATCAAAGGCGAAGCGTGCGGTTTCCATGCCCTTGTGTGCACCAGTTCCGCAGGCCTTAACAACCACACATGGCAGCGATCACGCGATTGCGCGGGAGGTAAGGGAAATCGGCAGATCGCGTGCCGGGCCTTAGCGATCGTGGCGGCCAAAGATGGCCTCGACCACGGCGGTTCCCTTGGGGCGAAGGATCAGCAGACCCTCGTGACGCTCGATCAGGTCGCGGTCATGGGCGCGCAGCACGGCTGCCCGGGCGCGCGGCTCGGACCAGCGCAGATGGCTGACGAGCGCGCGCAGCGTGTTTTCCTCGGGCATGGCGGGGGTGCCCTGATGGGTGAACAGATGCGCCACCAGCGCGCGGCAGTCATGATCCAGCCGTTCGGTGCGCCAGCGCAGGGCCTGCGCGATCAGACCCCGGTGCGGCGCGAACAGCAGCGCCAGCGCAAACCAGACGCCTGTCATGCTGGCCATCATGCCGCCGATCGAGACGTTCCAGCGCACGGCCAGAAAATAACCCGTCACGCAGGCCGCGACCGACAGCGCGACCGCCAGCACCACCATCAGCCACAACCGGCGCGTCAGCAGGTAGGCGGTGGCGGGTGGCACGATGACGAAGGCGATGAACAGGATCGCCCCCACCGCATCAAACGCGGCAACCGCGGTGACGCTGGTCAGGGTCAGGATCGCATAGTGCAGCACGCCGGGCAGGAAACCCAGCGCCGCCGCAAGACCCGGATCGAAGGTGGCAAGCTTGAGCTCTTTCCACAGCGCCAGCACGAAGACCAAGTTGACCGCCAGCACGACCGCCAGCGTCACCACCGCGACCGGCACCGCCGTGCCCAGGATGGTGACGGTGTTCAACCAGACAAAGCCGATCTCGCCCAGCAGCACGGTGTCGACGTCGATATGCACGTCGCGCGCGTTCATCGAGATCAGGATGACACCGGCGGCGAACAGCGCGGGAAACACCAGACCGATGGCGGCGTCCATCTTGACCAGCCGCGACCGGGCCAGAAGTTCGGACAGCACCACGGTCAGCACGCCGGTCATGGCTGCGCCCAGCACCTGCACCGGGCCGGAGACATGGCCGGTCAGCAGCCAGACCACGATGATGCCGAAGACGATGGAGTGGCTGATGGCGTCGGTCAGCATGGCATTGCCGCGCAGGACGAGGAAAGAGCCCAGCAGCGCGGCGGAGATGCCAACCAGAATACCGCTCAGCACGATCATCGCCGGTATCGAGCCGAAGAAGGCGGCGCTCATGGCTCGCGCTCCTGCTCCGGGCCGTCCGGCTGACCGGCCAGCGACTCGGCCTCGGCATGACCGGCCTGCGTCAGTTCCCAATGCGGGGTGGTTTCGGGGGGGTGGGTGACCGACCGGATCAGGCCGCGCCGTTCCAGCGAGGCGATGCGCGTGCCCGGCGGGGCGGCCCCGAGCGCGGTTTGCAGCATGCCGCGCTCGGCCGGGTAGCCGGCGTCGTCATGCGCCTGCGCAAAGCCCCGAAGGGTCGCAAGCACACGCCCGTCGCTGATCCGCGCACGGGCCTGCCGGGCGGCAAGGGCCTGCCACACCAGCCCGCGACCGGGGGCGATCAACAGTGACACCAGCACCGCGCCGGTCGCGATCAGCACGACCACCGGGCCGGTCGCAAGGCCGCGTGTGGTTGCGCTGACCAGCGCGCCCCCTGCCCCCGAGGCCGCGCCGATGGTTGCGGACAAAAGCACCATCGGCCCCAGCGCGTTGGTCCATTGCCGCGCCGCCGCCGCCGGCGCAATCAGCAGCGCGACCATCAGCACCACACCGACCAGTTGCAGCCCGGCGACGATTGCCAGCGCGACCATCACGGTCAGCCCCGCCTCGAGCAGGGTCACCGGAAAGCCCTGTGCGCGGGCGAAATCGGCGTCAAAGCTGACCAGCTTGAACTCTTTCCAGAAGGCCAGCACCAGCGCCAGCGCGCCCAGCCCGATGCCGCCCATGATCCACAGATCGCTGCGCAGGATCGCCGCTGCCTGCCCGAACAGAAATGTCATCAACCCAAGGTTCCCGGCCCCGCCCTGCGTCTGGATGACCGTCAGCAGGACGATGCCCACGGCAAAGAACACGCTGAGCACGATCCCCAGCGCCGCGTCTGTCTTGAGCGTGGTGCGCCGGACGATCAGCATCATCACCAGCGCGGCCAGCGCCCCGGTGGCAAAGGCCCCCAGCATCACGCTGCCCAGATCACGCCCGCCCGCGATCAGGAACCCAAGACACACACCCGGCAGCGCCGCATGGCTGAGCGCGTCGCCCAGCAGGCTTTGGCGGCGCAGCACGGCAAAGGCCCCCAGCATGCCGGAGATCGCGCCCAGCATCGCCGCCCCCGTCAGGACCGTCACGACGATCCCGCTGGAGAGCAGGTCGGCCAGCGCGCTCATGGTGCGGCTTCCTCGGCCGGGACCGCGATCATGGCAAGGTGCCTGCCATAGGCGGCGCGCAGGTTTTCGGCCGTGTAGGTGTCGCGTACGGGCCCCTGGGCGATGATGCGCACGTTCAGCATGACCAGCCAGTCGAAGTAGCTTTGCACCGTGGTCAGGTCGTGGTGCACCACGATCACGGTTTTGCCCTGATCGCGCAGCTTCTTGAGCAGGGCGATGATCACCGCCTCGGTGCTGGCATCGACCCCGGCCATGGGTTCGTCGAGGATCAGGATGGGCGCGTCCTGCACCAGCGCGCGCGCGATGAACACGCGCTGCTGCTGGCCGCCCGACAACTGGCTGATCTGGCGGTCGGCATAGTCCTGCATGCCCACCTCGGCCAGCGCCGCCACGGCCTTTGCGTGCTCGGCCTTGCCGGGGCGGCGCAGCCAGCCGACGCGCCGGTACAGTCCCATTTCCACCACATCGCGGGCCGTGGTAGGGAAATCCCAGTCCACGCTGTGGCGCTGGGGCACATAGCCGATCTCCCCGCGCATCCGCGCGACCGGCTTGCCCAGAAACCGGACATGCCCGGCGACGGGCCGCACCAGCCCCAGCGCGGCCTTGATCAGCGTCGATTTCCCTGCCCCGTTCGGCCCCACGATGGCGCACATCACGCCGGGCGGGATGTCCATGTCGATATCCCACAGCGCGGGCGTGGCCCCGTAGGTGACGGTCAGGTCTTCGACATGCAGCGCCTGTTCGGGCTCGTGCAGGGTGTCGTCACGCATGGGTCATGTCTCCATCAAGGGCCGTGCGCCCGGACGGTACGGGCACCGCGGGCTGTCCGAAAGGCGTGTCAGGCCAGACAGGTCATTTCCTGTCCCACGCTCAGTCAGCCAGAGCCTCGGGCCAGTCGGGCAGAGTGCCGCCAAGCGCCCGGGTGATCGTGACCGTGTTGGCGCGCATCATACCGATATAGGTGCCCTCGGGTGTGCCGTCATCTCCCATCGCGTCCGAGAACAGCTCGCCGCCGACCACGACCTCGTGGCCCTGATTGCGGACCTCGGCCACCAGCGCCTCGATGGTGCGCGGGTTGACCGTGCTTTCGACAAAGACCGCGGGCACCCTGCTGTCAACCACGAAGGCCGCGACCTTGCGGATATCGCCGATGCTGGCCTCGGATTCGGTGCTGATGCCCTCGATCGCTTCGGATGCTTCGATGCCATAGGCGGCAGAGTAGTATTCGAACGCGTCATGGGCGGTGACCAGCAGGCGCTGCCCTTCGGGGATGGACGCGATGGCCTGACCGATCCAGCCATGCAGCGCATTCAGCCGGGCCGTGTAGTTTTCGACATTCGCGGCCATGTCCCCGGCGCAATCGGGGCGCTGTTCGGCGATGGCATCCGCGATCACCGGGGCGATGCGCGCCCAGCGGCTGACATCCATCCACAGGTGCGGGTCGATCTGCCCGGCCTCTTGCTGATCGTCGATCAGGGCGTCCGTATCGAATGTGGCCCGCGCCAGCCCGATCGTAGGCGTGCGGTCGGAAAAGCCGGCAAGCACCTCGGCCAGACGCGCCTCGAGAGCGGGGTCGACGTAGAAGATCAGATCGGCGCTGGCGAGCTTGGTCACGTCAGACGCGGTCGGGCGATACAGGTGCGGGTCGCTGCCCGCCCCCAGCAGCGATGTCACCTCGGCGCAGTCGCCCGCCACGTTGGCGGCAACGTCCGAGATCATCGCAACCGTTGTCAGCACGTTCAGCGGCCTGTCCTGTGCAAGGGTCGGCGTGGCCAGGGTGATGGCCGCGGCGGCCGCCAGAAGCGGTGCGGTCAGTCGGGCAGTCGTCATCGGGTTGCTCCATGATTCGGTATGCATCTGGTGATAGACCTATGCGAATGATAATCGTTTGCAACAATAAACTGCATTGCAATGGGTGTGGCTCTTCGAACCAGGGACGTGGTGCTGCGGGGCCTGGTCGCCAAGTGGCTCGCCTATTGGCCGCGTGCCACCTGTCGACGACCCGATGACGACAGGCACGGGCCTGGCCTTTGCCAGGTGTCGCCCATGTCGTCGTGTCTGCGAAACACGGGCACCGGAGGTGCCCGTGGCATCAGTTCGCAAACGCAGTCCCGGTCACTGCGTTCCGCGGCATCCGGCCATCAGGGGTGCTGGCGCTGGCTCGCTTGACCCGACTGCCGGGGGGCCTCTGCGTCGCGACGGGCCTGCAGCCAGTTGAACCCAAGCAGAGCCACGATCAGCACCGCGCCGACGATTTCCACCCCGATGTCCGGCCAGAACAGAGCGACGACGCCCGGCAGCAGCAGCACCCGCATCCAGATCTGCATCGGCCGCCACAGGAATCCTTCGAGCACGGCGGCAAAGGCGACAAGGCCAAGTATGGCGATCGCCCCGCTCCACAGCACCAGCGGCAGCGGGCCGCCTAGGATGATCTCTTCGTTGAACACCATGAACAGCGGGATGAGATACAGGCCCTTGGCGTATTTCCACGCCTGAACGCTGGTTTCCATCGGTTTCGACCCGGCAATGGCGGCCCCGGCGAAACCCGCCAGCGCCACGGGGGGTGTCACGTTGCTGTCCTGCGAGTACCAGAACACCACCAGATGCGCGATCAGGATCGGCACGCCGAACTCCTCGGTCAGGGCGGGACCGACAAGGATGATCAGCACGATATAGGCCGCCGTGACTGGCAACCCCATGCCGAGGATCAGGCTGGCGATCACCACCAGAAGCAGGGCGAGGATAAGATTGCCACCCGAGAAGGCGATCATCATGGCCGAGAACTTGAGGCCAAGGCCGGTCAGGCCGACGATGCCCACGATGATGCCCGCCACGGCGCAGGCCATCGACACCGCCACCGCGTTGCGCGCGCCCAGCTCCAGCGCGTCCAGGGTCATTTCAATCCCGCGACGGCACAGCGCGACAAAGCCCGCAACCGTCGGCTTGGTGCCCGCGAATGTCCACAACGCCTTTGCGGCGGCTGCCGCCATGATGCACAGGATCGCGTAGAAGCCTACGCGCATCGGCGAATAACCCGCCACCAGAAGGGCGATCAGCGCCACCAGCGGCACAAGGAAGTGCCAGCCCTCGGCCAGGACCGTGCGCACGCGCGGCAGCTCGTCGCTGCCCAGCCCGGTCATGCCCTGTTTCACCGCGGCGATATGCACCAGCAGGTAGACCACACCGAAATACAGCACCGCCGGAAAGATCGAGACAAGCACGATGTCCACATAGGGCATGCGGGTGAACTCGCTCATCAGAAAGGCGCCCGCGCCCATCAGCGGCGGCATGATCTGCCCCCCGGTGGAGGCGGCGGCCTCGATCCCGCCGGCCTGCGCGGGCCGATAGCCCAGCCGCTTCATCAGCGGGATGGTAAAGGCACCGGTGGTCACCACGTTGGCGATGGCGGAGCCCGAGATCGACCCCATGCCGGCGGATGCGATCACCGCCGCCTTGGCCGGGCCACCGCGCTGCCGACCCGTGGCGGCATAGGCCAGGTCGATGAAGAACTTGCCCGCGCCGGTGGCCTCGAGAAAGGCACCGAACAGCACGAAGATGAACACAAAGGTCGCGGCGACGCCCAGCGGGATGCCATAGATGCCTTCGGCGCCCAGTGTCATCTGGCTGGCGACGCGCTCCAGCGAATAGCCGCGATGGTTCAGGATGCCGGGCATCCAGTCGGTCAGAAAGGGCAGTTCCCCGCGATTGCCGGCAAAGGCATAGGCCAGAAAGGCGATGCCGATGATCGTCATGCCAAGGCCCACGGCCCGGCGCGCGCCTTCGAGTACCACGAGGATCGTCATGATCCCCATCCACACGTCGATGTCGCGCGGAAAGATCTGGTTGGCGATGATGTCGATGTTCAGCGGCACCCAGGCCCCCGCCGCGATCCCGCACAGGATCAGCGACCCGTCGATGATCCAGCCCAGCACGCCGCGCGGGCGGTGACGACCAAAGACCGGATAGATCAGGAAACACAGCACCAGCACGAAACCGAGGTGAATGGGGCGCTGAAAGAACAGGCCAAGGGGCTGCACGCCCGCCGCATACAGCTGGAACAGCGACAGCGCGATTCCGATGACAGTGATGGCGCGCAACACGATCCGCGGCGAAGGCGGCTCGCTGAGGGGAATTTGGGTGTCCGTGACCATCAGTCCTCATTCCTTGTCAATGTGATCCGCACCCGTTCGCGGGGTGCCACCGCCGAGAGGGACACGACCCTGTCCCCGACCTGCAACCGATGATCGACCGGCCCGGCGCCGGGCCGCAGGACATAGGCATTGCCGGGCACCGGTTCGTCGATATCCAGGATGAAGTATCCGCCATTGCCGTCCGACACCTGCCGCCCGCGACCGGGAATGTGATCAAGCCCCGCCGCAAAATCGGGCAGGCGCGATTGCACCAGCACCATACGCCCGCCGCGGTTCTCGTAGCAGTCCGACACCTCGAATCCCTTTACGGAATGATGCCAGAGCACGCACCAACCCGTTGCTTCGGGGACGTCAAAGCGCGCAATCTCGGTTCCGTTCTCTCGCGTGGCGACCAGTGCACCGGCAGAGGTCGTGTCTGCGGGCGCATCGGCAGATGCCATAGTCGCAACAAAGAGGAGGAGGGCCGCAAGCCCCCCTCCAGACGTGGTCATCACGGCCGCAGATTGTCCGGGATCGTCGCGCCCGCTTCTTCGTAATAGCGGATCGCACCGGGATGCAGCGGAACGGGTGTGGCCGACATGGTGAACTCGACCGTTGTCTCGTTCGCCGCGGGATGCACGGCCTGCAGGTCCGAGATGTTCTCGAACATCGCCTTGGTGATCGCATAGGCCACGTCATCCGACATCTCGGAAGAGACGGTCAGCACGTTGGGAATACCCAGCACTGTCACGTCCTCGTCCACGCCGGTGTAGCTGCCGCCGGGCAGCGTGGTCATCGCAAAGGTGCTGTCGGCCTCCATTGCGGCGGCCAGTTCTTCCTCTGACAGGGCGATGATGACAATGTCCTGCGTCGTCGACAGGTTCAGGATCGACGAGGTGGGCGCGCCAACCGACCAGAAACCCACGTCGATGTCGCCGTTGGACAGCGCATCGGCGGTTTCGTTGAAGTTCAGACGCTGTTCGTCGATCTCGTCATAGGTGATGCCGTTGGCTTCGAGGATGGCCGCGGTGTTGACCTCGGTGCCCGAGCCGGGGGCGCCGATCGACACGCGCTTGCCGCGCAGATCCGAAAGCGAGGTGATGCCGCTGCTTTCCAGCGCAACGATATGCACCATGTTGGCATAAAGCGATGCCAGCCCGCGCACCATCGGCAGTTGCTGGCCCTCGAACCGGCCCGTGCCCTCGTAGGCCTGCGCCACCGTGTCCGCCAGCGCGATGGCAAGGTCTGCGTCACCCGTGGCGATCAGGCCCATGTTCTCGACCGATGCGCCAGTGACCTCGGCGGTGGCGGAAAACCCGTCGACATTGCCGTTGATGATCTCGGCCAGGCCACCACCCATCGGATAGTAGACACCCCCGGTGCCGCCCGTGGCGATCGAGAGCTGTTGCTGTGCCAGCGCCGGTGCGCCCAAGCTCATCGCGATCAGCGCCGCTGATCCGATCAGGCCCCTTGGCCCGCGAAGTATATGATTCAGCATGTTGTCCTCCCATGACAGACATTTTGCCCTAAGGCGTCTCGCGTTTCCCGCGACATGTCCATCTTTAGGGAATTGAAACCAAGATTGGAAGATATCGCGCTGCTCCGGCGGAAACCCCGGCATCCTGGCAGGAAGGCGGGTGCCGTATGTCATCGACAGGCACGCGCGCGCCGCGACCGGCCCCCCTTGTCGGGCATGCCGGGCGCGGCCTGCTAGGCCCGCATGTGCCGCGCGCGGCTGCCACGTTCGATGGCGGCTGCCGCAAGCCGGTCGATGTTCAGCTCGTACCGGATTTCCTCAAGCAGGCGCAGCTCGGTATCGTGCAGCTTGCCGTCGGCGGCGGCCACGTCGCAGGACAGGGCATAGGCCGTTTCAAACAGATGTTCGGGCAGGTTCTCGCGCACCAGACCGAACAGTGCGTCCAGCCCGTCTTCCTCGGTGAACAGGTCGAACACCATCTGGGCCATCACGTTCATGCGGTCGATGTCGTATTCGGCAAAGATCGGCAGGTGATTGACCGACGACTGGATCTTGACCAGTTCGGCGGTGCGCATCTGCTCGTCCGAGGCGGAGACCGCGATCATCACCGCCACAAGACAGTCCTGCGGTGAAAGCGGATGGGATATTGTTTCGTTCATCGCAGTGTTCCTGAAAAAGGCGGTGTTGCGGCGCAGAATATTGACTGTGCGCAGCCGCTTCAATAGGAAGCGGCGGTCTGCTGCGCATGGTGTGCCGCCGACGACTGGAGCCATATCCCATGACCAACCTGCGCGATGCCGCCCTGACGTCCAAAGCCTGGCCTTTCGAGGAAGCGCGCAAACTGGTCAAACGCTATGAAAAACAGCCCCCCGCCAAGGGGCATGTGCTGTTCGAGACCGGCTATGGCCCGTCCGGCCTGCCCCATATCGGCACTTTCGGCGAGGTGCTGCGCACAACGATGATCCGCCGTGCGTTCGAGCTGATCAGCGACATACCGACGCGGCTGATCTGCTTTTCCGACGATCTGGACGGGATGCGCAAGGTGCCCGACAATGTGCCCAGCCCCGAAATGCTGCGCGAGCATCTGCAACGCCCGCTGACATCGGTGCCCGATCCGTTCGGAACGCACGACAGTTTCGGGCACCACAACAACGCGATGTTGCGCCGGTTTCTGGATACCTTCGGCTTTGAATACGAGTTCATCAGCGCGACCGAGTTCTACAACACCGGGCAGTTCGACGCCACGCTGCTGCGCGCCGCGGAACGCTATGACGACCTGATGACGGTGATGCTGAAATCGCTGCGCGAGGAGCGTCAGCAGACCTATTCGATCTTCCTGCCGATCCACCCCGAAACCGGGCGGGTGCTGTATGTGCCGATGAAGAACGTGGATGCGGTGAAGGGCGAGATCACCTTTGACGACGAAACGGGCCGCGAATGGACCCTGCCGGTGACCGGCGGCAACGTAAAGCTGCAATGGAAGCCCGATTTCGGCGCCCGCTGGGCCGCGCTGGACGTGGATTTCGAGATGTATGGCAAGGATCACAGCACCAACACCCCGATCTATGACCGCATCTGCGAAATCCTGGGCGGCCGCAAACCCGAGCATTTCACCTACGAGCTGTTCCTGGACGATCAGGGCCAGAAGATCAGCAAATCCAAGGGCAACGGCCTGACCATCGACGAATGGCTGAGCTATGCCAGCACGGAATCCCTGTCGTATTTCATGTATCAGAAGCCCAAGACCGCCAAGCGGATGCATTTCGACGTGATCCCGCGCGCGGTGGACGAGTATCACCAGCAATTGCGCGCCTTTCCGGGGCAGGATGCGGGCCAGCAGGTCAACAATCCGGTCTGGCACATCCACCGCGGTCAGCCGCCCGCAAGCCGGATGGTGGTGCCGTTCTCGATGCTGCTGAACCTGGCCAGCGTGTCGGCGGCCGAGGACAAGGCGACACTGTGGGGGTTCATCCAGCGCTATGCGCCCGAGGCAACGCCGCAGGCCAATCCCGATCTGGATCAGGCCGCAGGCTTTGCCGTGCGCTATTACAACGACTTCGTGAAGCCGTCCAAGACCTATCGCGCGCCCACCGAGCTGGAGCGCCAGGCGCTGACGGACCTGCGCGCGCATCTGGCCGCCTACGATGGCCCGGTCGAGGACGAGGCGCTGCAATCGGTGGTCTATGCCGTCGGGCGCGACCGGTTCGAGCCGCTGCGCGACTGGTTCACCGCGCTTTACGAGGTGCTGCTGGGCGCCAGTCAGGGGCCGCGGTTCGGCGGGTTCATCGCGCTTTACGGCGTAGAGGAAACCATTGCGCTGATCGATGCGGCACTTGCGGGCGATCTGGCTCGAAAGGACCAGCAGGCCGTCTGATCGCGTTTTGACGTCGGGGCAAGCCGGTCTATCCTTCTGCGCAGGAGGATAGACCGATGCGCAATCTCTTCATGACATTTGCCCTGATGCTGGGGCTTGCCCTGCCCTTGCCCGCTGCGGCACAGGACCAGGACATCACCGCGGTGATCGATCAGCAGCTTGATGCCTTCAAGGCCGAGGATGTTGATCGCGCCTTCAGCTATGCCAGCCCCACGATCAAGGGCCTGTTCGGCACGCCGCAGAACTTTGCCACCATGGTGCAGCGCGGCTATCCGATGGTCTGGCGCCCGGCCGAAGTGCGGTACCTTGACCTGCGCAAGGTGGCGGGAAACCTGTGGCAGCGCGTGCAGATCACAGATGAACAAGGGGCGGTGCATATGCTGGATTACCAGATGATCCAGACGGAAAACGGCTGGCAGATCAACGGCGTGCAACTTCTCGAAGCACCGGGCACGACCGTCTGAATACCCTGTTCTTCCTCTCTCTTCAAATATCCTGGGGGCAACGCCCCCAGCCTTGCGACGCGCGGCACGCGCGGCGCAATCCCTGCCCGCCGCATGGCACCGTGACGGTGGTCTCAGACAGCGTTAACGGCTTGTTGATATCTCCCTTTCCCAGTCACGCGGCCCGGTTGGCGCGCCGCAGTCATGGTAAAGGGGATAAGCATGAACAAGGCGATTACCGACGGGCTGGTCTTCATGCCGCCTGCCTTCGCGGCGGGTCTGGATCAATGGTCGCGCGGCGATGGCACACCGGGCTCTGACAGCTACGCGGGCGTGCCCACCGCCGCTTTTGTCCCTGCCGACCCGGATTTCGGCGGCTGTCTGGAACTGCAAAAGGTCGACGGCACCCAAAAGCTGCGGTTCATGGGCCAGACACCGATCCTGCCGGGGTGCTATCTGCGCATCCGCGCGCGGATCAAGGCGGTCAGCGGCAATCTGCCTTCGGTGCGGATCGCGGCCTGGGCCGGTGGGGCAGGCAACCAGAACCTTGGGCCGGTCCCGCAAGTCGGCCCTTCGGTCAGCCTGCAGCAATACGGCCAAATCATCGAGGTCAGCGCGATCGTCGGCACCGGCACGCGGCCGGGCGTCGACATGCCCTGGGGGCGGGCGGCGATCTATGGTCATTTCGGGCTGGACCTGACCGGCCCGAATGGCGGCTTGGTGCGCATCGACGATATCGAGATCGAGGATGTCACCAGCGTCTTTCTGCGCGACATTCTGGGCTGGGTCGATGTGCGCGACTACGGGGCCATCGGTGACGGGGTGACCGACGACAGCGCCGCATTTGCGGCCGCGGATACCGCCGCCAGCGGCCAGATGGTCAAGGTGCCGGCCGGTACGTATTTCCTGAACGACAACGTCACGTTCGAAAACCGCGTCCTGTTCGAAGGGCGGGTCGTGATGCCCGACGACAAGATCCTTGCGTTGCAACAGGATTTCAACCTGCCCGCATATATCGATGCTTTCGGCGACGAGGTTCTGGCCTTCAAGAAGGCGTTTCAGGCGCTGCTGAACAATGCCGGGCACGAGGGGCTGGACCTTGGCGGGCGCGTGGTGAACGTGTCTGCGCCCATCGACATGCAGGCGGCCGTCGCCAACCGGATCGAGTATGCCCAGCGACGCCATATCCGCAACGGGCAATTCTATGTCGAGAACTCCTCTGCCTGGGACACCGACGTTTTCACCAGTCAGGCCAGCTATAGCCCAAACAATCCGCTGGAGCTGACCAACGTGGTCAATGTCGCCAACATTCCCGTTGGGTCGCTGATCGAGGGCGGAGGCGTCGGGCGCGAGGTCTATGTGCGTGCCAAAAACGTGGCGCAGCAGCGCATCACCTTGTCGATGCCGCTGTATGATGCGGCCGGCACGCAGGTGTTCACCTTTCAGCGGTTCAAGTACATCCTGGATTTCAGCGGTTTTGCCAAGCTGTCGAAATTCTCGATGTCGGATATCGAGTTCCAGTGCCGGGGCCGCGCCAGCGGGATCATCCTGGCGCCCGAGGGGCTGATCTTTCACATACGCGACTGTTTCTTCACGGCACCGCTGAACCGGGCCATCACAAGCCCCGGCATCGGCTGTCAGGGCATGCTGATCGACCGATGCCAGTTTCTGTCGAATGAAACGCCGATGCGCGCGCAGGACCGGGTGTCCATCGCGCTGAACGCCAATGCCAATGACGTCAAGCTGCGCGACAACCGCATCACCCATTTTCGGCATTTCGCGGTGATCGGCGGCACCAGCAGCATCATCGGCGGCAATCACTGGTTCCAGGGTGACAGCGAACCCGAGGGCGTGCGCACCGCCGGGCTGATCCTGACATCCAGCCACAACCGCGCCACGATCGAGGGCAACTACATCGACAACTGCTCGATCGAATGGACCAACGAGCACGACCAGTCGCCGGATTTCGCCAATGAGTTCTCGTTCTCGGGGCTCAACATCGCCGACAACATCTTTCAGGCCATCGACGTCGCCCCATGGTTCCGGTTTTTCGTGATCAAACCCTATGGTCCGGGCCATTTCATCGACGGGTTGAACATGTCGGGCAACATCTTCCGGGCGATTCGCGGCGACATTGACCGGGTCGAGCATGTAGACACATCGTTTGCCGATCTGAATTACGACAGGATCCGCAATGTCACCGTGGCGGGCAACATGTTCAATTCGGTTGTGCAGGGCATCATGAACCCGGTTTCGATATTGCACACCCAGAACACGCCTGCCGAAACATGGTCGGTGAATTGCGCAGGTCCCCTGCCCTTTGGCGCCTACGCCCAGCAGGTCGAGGCGATCGTGCCCCGCGCCAAGATCAAGAACGCCGCAAACGTGGCGAGGTATCATTTTCCTTACGTGGCAACCGAACAGGGTCCGGCACGTGACCGGGTCACACTGAACTTTCCCGAAGCCACGAGCGGCACATACTCGGTCCTCGTGCGGATCGACAACTGAGGGAAATGGCGGGCGGGGTGTTCGCACCCTGCCCGCGACACTGCGTCCAAGCCCGACGAGATCAGAAGGCGACCCAGATCGCGGCCTTGAGCCCGGTTTCGCGGGCGCCTTGCAGGCTTTGGCTCAGCCCGATTTCCAGCCTTGCGCGCCGGGACAGGGCAAAGGTGACCGACGGCACCACACGCAGGAACGGGTCATCCCCATGCTGCTCGCCGGTCTGCAGTTGCAGCATGATCTTGCGCGCATCCGAAAGGGTCAGACCAAGCGTCAGGTCAGCCTTGTAGTCGATGGCCAGTGTTTCGGTTCGGACCTCGGCCACCGCGTCCAGCGCCGCCCAGCCTGACCGCCCGGCCCAGTCGATGCCCTTGCCCCAGCTCAGCCCCGGGCGGATCACTGTGTCACCCGCGATCACGCCTGCGCCGATCTGCCAGGCGAAATGATGGCCTGCGACGGGCCGGATCAGCGGCGCCTGAACAAAGGCCACCGCCTTGTCCTGTCCCGACACGCCGCGCCCCAGGTCAAGACCAAGCGTCAGCCGCTCGGTCACACCCCATTCGGCATAAAGACCCGTATAGGCCCCGCTGGGCAGCACATAGGTCGAGCTTGCGACAAACACGTTGCCCTTGCCGCGCGGCCAGGCACCGGCAAGGGCCGGACAGGACAGAAGCAGCCAGATGATCATCGCCAGACGCAGCATCGCCCGCCTCTTGCCGGTTTCCCGAAGGATCGTTCACTTCGGTAAACAGGCGGTTAACCGCGATGGACGAGTTGGAGGCCGCAGGGGTGACGTGCTAGGCTGATGTCCACACTCGCCAAGGAGGCCCCGATGCCTGTGATTTCAAGCGACAAGACCTGCCAGACCGTGATCACCACGTTCGAGATGACACCGGGCACCTGTCAGGACCTGCTGGATGCTCTGACCGAGGCTTACAAGGGCTTCATCTCGAAGCAGCCGGGGTTCATCGCTGCGGGCCTGCATGTGAACGACGCGCAGACGCGGATCGCCAACTACTCGCAATGGCAGCGGCGTGAGGACTTCATGGCCATGCTGCGCAGTGACGAGATGCGGGCGCACAACCGCCAGTTCGCGCAGCTGTGCACCCGCTTCGAGCCGGTGATGTATGATGTCGTGGAAAGTTTCGACTGATCCGAATCTTCGACTGACCTGAATCAAGGCCAGCGGATTGCATCGGTGTCAGTCTGACGCAGGATGACAAGGGGAGGTTGCCATGTATCACAATATTCTCGTACCGATCTCGTTTGATGAAGACCGCGATGCCAAGGGGGCGATCGAAGTGGCGCAGGCGCTGGGGGCCGAGGGTGCCCGCATCACCCTGCTGCACGTGATGGAAGAGGTGCCGGGCTATGCGATTTCCTACATGCCGACCGATTACATCAATGAAAGCCGCAAGGCGGTTCAATCCGAGCTGGACGAAATGGCCGCCCGTCTGCCCGACGGGCAGGGCGTGGTCGTGAGCGGCCATTCCGGGCGCACGATCCTGGATTGGGCGGAATCGCACAAGGTGGATTGCATCGTCATCGCCTCGCACCGGCCGGGGATGCAGGACCTGTTTCTGGGATCGACCGCGCATCAGGTGGTGCGCCATGCGGTCTGTGCGGTGCACGTCTTGCGGTGACCATCCGGTCACAGACCGGTGACAATCCCGCTGCCTGCTTGATTGCCGGGCGCAGGACGTGCAAACGTTGGCTGTCCAAGGTCAACTATGGGATTTAATCACGATGTTCACCCGCCGTTCCTTTGTTGCTGCCGCTGCCGCGTCGCTGGCCGCGCCCAGTTTGGCCAATGCCGTCACGCTTGATCCGAAGTTCACGCCGCAGACCGTGACCGTGGCCGAGAAGTATTCGCCCGGCCAGATCATCGTCCTGCCCCGCGCGCATTTCCTGTATTTCATCACCGAACCGCGCACGGCGTTGCGCTATGGCGTGGGCGTGGGCAAGGCGGGGCTGGACTTTACCGGCACCGCGACGATCAGCGTCAAGAAAGAGTGGCCCACCTGGCGGCCCACGGACGAGATGATCGAGCGTGATCCGCAGGCCTATGCCAAGTTCAAGGACAACGATTATGTCCAGCCGGGCGGGCCGGGCAACCCCTTGGGCGCGCGGGCGCTGTATCTGTTCCAGAACGGGCGCGACACATACTACCGCATCCATGGCACGATCGAGCCCAATTCGATCGGTCGGTCGGTGTCGAATGGCTGTATCCGCATGATCAACGATCACGTGATCGACCTGTACAACCGGGTTCCGGTGGGCACGTCGGTGACGGTTCTTTAAGCTTTCGGAAAGCACCATCAAAAGGCCTGCACAGAAATGCAGGCCTTTTTGCTGCGCGTTGTCCTGAAAGCGTCAGATCACGCCGCGCACCCAGCTGACGATCGACGCCGCCGGCATCGCCCCCGACTGCCGCGCGCGTTCGCGCCCACCGGCAAAGGCCGCCATGGTGGGAATCCCGCGAATGCCATAGGCCGCCCCCGCCGCCTGATGCTGCTCGGTGTTCAGCTTGACCAGCCGGGCCTGTGCGCCAAGGTCGGTCGCGGCCTTGGAAAACTCGGGCGCCATCGACCGGCAAGGGCCACACCAAGGTGCCCAGAAATCCACCACCAGCGGCAGGTCATCATGGCGCGCGGCCTTTTGCAGGGTGGCAAGATCAACCTCGACCGCCGCGCCGGGCAGCAGTTTCGCACCGCAGGTGCCGCATTTCGCAGCCGTCATCCGATCCTCGGGAACACGGTTGAGCTGCCCGCAGTCCAGACATGTCAGTTTCTTCGACGCCATTTCAACGCCCTCCATATCACATTCCGAATATAATATATGTGGTGCAGGCGTCTTTGTTAAGAGAGCGCGGCGTCAGTCCTGCACCAGCTCCAGCAGTTCCAGAACATGCGGCCCCAGCCCTTGCACGATCTGCGCCACGCCTTCGGCGTTGGGATGGATGCCATCGGCCTGGAACATGTCGCGCATTTGGGAAGGGTCGGGATCATCGCCCAGCCCGACGAAAAAGCTGTCGACCAGCAGAGTGTCGTATTTTTCGGCCATATTCGGCCAGATCGCATCGAAGTCGCGCTTGAAATCCGGGCCATAATTGCCCGGGGCCTGCATGCCGACCAGCAACACCCTGACATCCGCCGCCTGAGCCTGCGCCAGAATACCGTCGATATTGGCACGGGTGTTGGCCGGATCGATCCCGCGCAGCAGGTCATTGCCGCCCAGTGCCACGATCATCGCGTCCACATCCGGCGTCAGCGTCCATTCCACACGGGCAAGCCCACCCGCCGTCGTGTCGCCCGAAACGCCCGCGTTGACCACGCGCACCTCGTCCACACCCTGCGCCGCCAGCCACTCGCGCAGCTGCGGCACAAAGCCATCGGACTCCATCAAACCGTAGCCTTGGGTCAGGCTGTCGCCCATCGCCACGACCGTCGGGCCGGTCATGCTGTGCGACCCCGCCCCCGCAGGTGTGACAACGCCGAGGTTGCCGATAAGGGCAAGAACCCCATATGCCAGTGATGACCGTAAAAACAGGCGCTTGTTCATGTCAGACCCCGTGATTTCCCTTAAAGATGTGTCTTTGTCTCTGGATGGCAATGCGGGCCGCGTGGATATCCTCCACGGCATCAGCATGGATGTCCAGCGGGGGCAGACCCTGGGGCTGGTGGGGCCGTCCGGCTCCGGCAAATCTTCGCTGCTGATGCTGATGGGCGGGCTGGAACGTGCCACCGGCGGCACCGTCACCGTGCTGGGGCAGGAACTGACCTCGCGGACCGAGGATCAGCTTGCCCGCTTTCGGCGCGGACATCTGGGGGTGGTGTTTCAGTCGTTTCACCTGATCCCGACGCTGACCGCGCTGGAAAACGTGGCGACACCGCTGGAACTGGCCGGTGTGCCCGATGCGATGGACCGCGCGGCGCAGGAGTTGCGCGCCGTGGGGCTGGGGGCCCGCGCCGATCACTACCCGTCGCAGATGTCGGGTGGCGAGCAGCAGCGCGTGGCGCTGGCCCGTGCCGCCGCGCCGCGCCCCGAGATCCTGCTGGCGGATGAACCCACCGGCAATCTGGACGGCACCAACGGCGCGGCGATCATGGACATGCTGTTCGGCCTGCGCGACCGGCACGGTGCCACGCTGGTGCTTGTGACCCACGCGCCCGATCTGGCGGCACGCTGCGACCGGGTGATCCACCTGCGCGACGGGCAGATCGACACATCGGCGAGGGCTGCGGAATGAGCATCGCGACCGCTGCCCGCTTTGCCGCCCGCGAATTGCGCGGCGGGCTGAAAGGGTTCTGGATCTTTCTGGCCTGCCTCGCGCTGGGTGTGGCGGCGATTGCCGCCGTCGGCTCGGTCCGCGCCAGCATCGAGGCCGGGCTGGCGCGCGAGGGCGCGGCACTGCTGGGCGGCGATGCCGAGATTGAATTCACCTATCGCTTTGCCACCGACGCCGAACGCGCATGGATGGACAACACCGCGCTGGCGGTGTCCGAGATCACGGACTTCCGGTCGATGGTGGTGGTCGAGAGGGGCGAGGACTCCGAGCGCGGGCTGACGCAGGTGAAATCGGTCGACGGGGCCTATCCGCTGATCGGCACCATCGACCTGACGCCCGCCATGCCACTGGATCAGGCGCTGGCGGGGCAGGATGACCTGCCGGGTGGCGTGATGGACCCGATATTGGCCGACCGGCTGGCGCTGACGGTGGGCGACACCTTCCGCCTTGGCACGCAGGATTTCGTGCTGATGGCGCGGATCGCGCGCGAACCGGATGATGCGGGCGGCGGCTTTGGCCTTGGCCCGCGCACGCTGGTCGGCACCGAGGCGCTGGCCGGGTCGGGCCTGTTGCAGCCCGGCACGCTGTACAGCACGAAATACCGGATGGACCTGCCCGCAGACAGCGATCTGGCCGGGTTGGAGGCCGAGGCGAAAGACCGCTTTGCCGACAGCGGGTTGCGCTGGCGCGACGCGCGCAACGGCGCGCCCGGCGTGGCCCAGTTCGTGGACCGGATCGGCGCGTTCCTGATCCTTGTCGGCCTGTCGGGGCTGGCCGTCGGCGGGGTGGGCGTCTCGGCGGCTGTGCGGTCCTATCTGGCGCGCAAGACATCGGTGATTGCCACCCTGCGCACGCTGGGTGCGGACCGCGCGATGATCTTTCAGACCTATTTCATCCAGATCGGCGCGCTGTCGCTGCTGGGCATCGCCGCCGGTCTGGTGCTGGGGGCAGTTGCGCCGCTGGCGCTGGCCCCGGTGTTGCAGGCGCAACTGCCGGTGCCTGCGGTGTTCACCCTGCACCCTGCCCCGCTGATCGAGGCGGCGATCTATGGCGCGCTGACAGCACTGATCTTTACCCTTTGGCCGCTGGCAAAGGCCGAGGAAATCCGCGCCGCGACCCTGTTTCGCGATGGCGGGCAGTCGGGCGCGCGCCTGCCGCGCATGATCTGGGTGGTGCTGACCGTGGCGCTGGTGGCGGCGCTGGTGGGCATCGCGGGCGTGTTCTCGGGCACCTGGCAATTGACGATCTGGACAGCGGGCGGGCTGATCTTCGCGCTGGTCCTGCTGGCGCTGGCATCCTGGGGCATCCGGGCGCTGGCACGGGCCGCGCGCGGGGCCACCGGGCAGCGCCCCGCCCTGCGGTGGGCACTGGGGTCGATCTCGGGGCGCGGGGCCGAGGCCGCCTCGGTCGTGCTGTCGCTGGGGCTGGGCCTGTCGGTGCTGGCCGCCGTGGGCCAGATCGACGGCAACCTGCGCGGGGCCATCGCCAATGATCTGCCAGAACAGGCCCCGTCGTATTTCTTTCTCGACATCCAGCGTGACCAGATCGACGGGCTTACCACGCGGCTGGCCGACGACCCGGCGGTCAGCAAGACGGAAAACGCCCCGATGCTGCGCGGTGTCATCACCCGCATCAACGACCGCCCGGCGGCCGAGGTGGCGGGCGATCACTGGGTGATCCAGGGCGACCGCGGCGTGACCTATGCCGATGCGCAACCCGGCGGCATGAAGGTGACCGCAGGCGAGTGGTGGTCCCAGGGCTATGACGGGCCACCGCAGATCAGCTTTGCCGCCGAAGAGGCCGCCGAGATGGGCCTGAGCCTTGGCGATGAAATGACGGTCAATATCCTGGGCCGCGACATCACCGGCACGATCACCAGTTTCCGCGAGGTCGACTTCTCGACCGCCGGGATGGGCTTCATCATGGCGATGAATGAAAGCGCGCTGGCCGGCGCGCCGCACAGCTTCATCGCCACGGTCTATGCCGAGGAACAGGCCGAGGCCGCGATCCTGCGCGATCTGTCCAACGCCTATCCCAACATCACTGCGATCCGGGTGCGCGACGCCATCGACCGGGTGGCGGATGTGCTGGCCGGGCTGGCCGCCGCCACAAGCTGGGGCGCGGCGGCCACGCTGGTCACGGGGTTTCTGGTGCTGATCGGCGCGGCAGCGGCAGGGGATACCGCGCGCGTCTACGAGGCGGCGGTGCTGCGCACGCTGGGGGCCACGCGCGGCCATATCCTGAGCAGCTTTGCCCTGCGCGCGGCGCTGCTGGGGCTGGGGGCCGGGATCGTGGCGCTGGCGGCGGGCATCGCGGGCGGCTGGGCGGTCAGCCGTTTCGTGCTGGATACCAGCTATACCGTGATCTGGCCCTCGGCCATTGCCATCGTCGTGGGTGGGGTGCTGGCCACGCTGTTGTCGGGGCTGGCCTTTGCCTGGCGACCCCTGGCGGTGCGCCCCGCCGGGGTGCTGCGCGCGCGCGAATAAGGGCGATCAGCCCTTGGGCCGCAGCCGCATCATCAGGTAGATGTTGTTGTCGGCAAACACCTGCGCGTTGCGCGTCTGCCGGTTCAGGCGCTGATCCAGACGCGCCCGTTTGCGGGTGTTCAGTGCCAGCGATACTACCCGCGTCAGCCCCCAGCGCAGGCGCGGGCGCTTTGCCGACAGTTCCTCGTCAACACGGGTGATGCCGTAACCCAGCACGTTGAACAGCCCCTGCTCGAGATCGACCGAGGGCGCGGCGTGTTCGGTGATATCCTCTTCGCTCAGCACCTCAAGCGACAGCGCGGCCAGCGTCTCGCGGAAATGGCCGATCCGGTGGCCGCCTCCGACGGTCGCAAGCGTGGCATCGGGCTGAAAGCTGTCGCGGCGAAAACAATCGGCCAGCACGATTTCGCCGCCCGCATCCAGCAGCGTCAGGCATTTGGGCAGGCCCCGATCCAGCGGAATATACTGAAAGCTTTCCGAGAACAGGCACAGATCGAACGGGCCTGTGCCCGTGAAATCCTCGAACCGGCATTCATGCACGGTGGCACCCGGCGCGTTGATGCGGCAGCGTTCCGCCAGAAACGGGCTGGGCACGACGATGTCCACCTGATGCCCCAGCGCCAGCAGCTTTTTCGCGGTCTCGCCCGCGCCGCCCCCGATATCGAGGATGCGCAGGGGCCGGTCGGGCAAAAGGGCAAAAAGCCGGGTGGTATAGGCCTCCTGCGCGGCGCGCAGGTTGGCGGCGGTGACATCAAGCCCCTGCCAATATCCGTAATGCAGGTTCTCCGCCCCCGTCAGCCATTTGACGAAGGCCAGCCCGATATCAAGGCCCAAGGCCTGCGTGTTCAGCTTTTCTTTTGCCATGGTGCGCGGGTTAGCCCAGCGCGTGCGTTTTGAAAAGCGTCAATCTCGTGTCGCGATCCCGCGCCTGAACCGCCCGACAGTGCAAAGGCCGTGCAGGGCACGTTCACAACCGGTCGCGAAAATTCGCCAGCGCCTGCTCATAGACGGCGCGCTTGAACGGCACGATCTGGCCCACCAGGTCATCCGCCGCCAGCCAGCGCCACTCGGAAAACTCGGGGTGGTCCGATGCGATGTCGATCTGATCGTCGCGGCCATGAAACCGTATCAGCACCCATTTTTGCCGCTGGCCGCGAAACCGCCCCTTCCAGATGCGCGGCACGATCTCGTGCGGCAGATCATAGGTCAGCCAATCCTCGGTTTCGGCCTCGACCGTGACCAGATCGGACGTGACCCCGGTTTCTTCCCACAACTCGCGCAAAGCAGCCTGTTGCGGGGTTTCGCCCGGGTCGATCCCGCCCTGCGGCATCTGCCATGCCGGCAGGTCGTTGTCCAGACGCTGGCCCACGAACACCTCGCCCGCCGGATTGGCCAGCATCACGCCCACGCAGGGCCGATAGGGCAGCTTGGCGATCTCCTCCGGGGTCATCCGAACCTCATCTTCCACAAAAAGATGGCCGGAGCGTCAGCCCCGGCCAGTGCCTGCGCGCCCTTCAGGACGCGCAGTATTGCCTCACTCGGCCGCCGGTGTCAGCGCGCTGAGCCCGCGCAGGATATCCACCGCATAGGCCAGCTGGTAGTCCTCGTCGCGCAGGCGTGCTGCGGCTTCGGCCTGAGCGCGATCTTCCTCGATCTGGCGCGACTCGTCCTCGGACAGCGAGTCGTTGTTCAGACGCCCGCGCAGATCTGCCTCGGACCGCAGGGGACGCGACGTGGACTCCTCGTCCTGTTCGGCATCCGGGGTGCGGCGCGGCTGTTCCACCACGATGTCGGGCGACACGCCCAGCGCCTGGATCGACCGGCCCGATGGCGTGTAATAGCGCGCGGTGGTCAGGCGCATCGCGCCATCGCCCCGCAGCGGCATCACGGTCTGGACCGAGCCCTTGCCAAAGCTCTTGGTGCCCACGACGATCGCGCGGCGATGGTCCTGCAACGCCCCGGCCACGATTTCCGACGCCGAGGCCGAGCCCGCGTTGATCAGCACGACCATCGGCTTGCCATTGGCCAGATCGCCGGGCGTCGCGTTGTAGCGGTCGCCGTCCGCCACGTCGCGCCCACGGGTCGAGACGATTTCGCCCTTGTCCAGAAACGCATCCGACACCCGGATGGCCTGTGTCAGCAGACCGCCGGGATTGTTGCGCAGGTCCAGAACGATGCCGTTGATCTTATCGAAACCGCCCGCATCCTCGACCGATTGCTTCAGCTGTTCCTCGAGATTGGCATAGGTCTGATCGTTGAAGGTCGTCACCCGCAGCACCACGGTATCGCGTTCCAGGCGCGTGCGCACCGCCTGCAGCTTGATCGTGGCGCGCACCAGCGACACGTCGAACGGCTCGCCCTCGCCTTCGCGCACCACGGTGATGATGATTTCACTGCCCACCGGGCCGCGCATCTTTTCCACCGCGTCATCCAGCGTCAGGCCCAGCACGCTTTCGCCATCCACATGGGTGATGAAGTCGCCCGCCTCGATCCCGGCATCGTCCGCCGGTGTGCCGTCGATGGGCGACACGACCTTGACGAAGCCCTCTTCCTGCGTGACCTCGATCCCCAGACCGCCGAACTCACCCCGGGTCTGCAACCGCATGTTCGCCGCATCGTCGGGCGACAGGTAGCTGGAATGCGGATCAAGCGACGTAAGCATGCCGTTGATCGCGGCCTCGATCAGTTCCTTCTCATCCACCTCTTCGACATATTGTGCGCGGATACGCTCGAATATGTCGCCGAACAGGTCCAGTTGTTCATAGACGGTGGCGCGGCTGCCGGACTCTTGCGCCAGCAGCGGGCCTGCCACCTGCGTTGTGGCAACGACGCCTGCCAATATGCCACCCAGCGCGGCCATGACGAATTTCTTCATCTCTCAGTCATCCTTCCTGCATTGCGAACCATGTCACCGGATCGACCGGCTGGTTGTCTTGCCTTACCTCGATATAGAGCGTTTCCGAGCGGGTGTTTCCACCCCCCTCTCCTGATTGTGTGATGACAGCGCCTATTTCGGCCTCCTGCCCGCCCATTAAACCGACCGGACTGCCCGCGGGCAGCACCTCGCCGGTGGCGCCGAACACCACATCCAGCCCCGCCAGCACGAAAAGCAATCCCGCCTGCGGTTCGAGAATCATCACGTTGCCAAAATCCAGCAGCGGCCCGCGATAGCGGATCGTGGCCGCCGCAGGCGTGGTCACCAGCGCGCGCGGCCGGGTCGCCAGCACAAGACCGGGGCGCGTGACGCCCGAGGCATCCGCCTCGCCCGCGCGGCGCAGCACCTCGCCCTGAACCGGCAACGGCAGGGCCCCCTTGCGGTGGCTGATGTCGGGCAGGCTGCCGGGGCTTTCGTTCTGGGTGATCTCGCTCAGCCCGCTGGCAAAGCCTTCCAGCGTCTCGGTCGAGGCGATCAGGATGGCGGTGCGCACCGGATCTTCGGTAAAGCGGCGCGGCAGCGGCTGCCGGTCTGCCACCGCCTTGCTCAGCTCGGCGCGGGCCTGCTGCACGCCGTCAAGTCCCCGCCGCAGGGTATCGGCGGCGGTTTCCTGCAAGGCGCGCAGGGTGCGCACCTCGGCCAGCTTGGCGCGCAGATCATCGGCACGGGCGTTCAGGGCCGGGGCCACATCGGCCAGGATCATGCCCGACCGCGCAGTGCCCATCGGCCCGCCGGGATGCAGAAACAGCACCGGCGCGGGCGCACCGCCCATCGACTGCAACACGCCCAGCAACTGCGCGATCTCATCCTCGCGCGCCTGCAATTCGGCGAGCAGGCTTTTCTCGCGGATCGAGGCACGGCGCAGCCCGTCGCGCATCGCCTCAAGCCCGTCCTCGAAGGCCCGCAGGGTTTCCGACAGGGCGCGCACGCGGTCGCGCGCGTCATCGGCGCTGTCAAGCTGGCGCGCCGCCTGATCCAGCCGCTGCGCCGCCGCGCGCGCGGCCTGCGCGGCATCCGGCGCGGTCTGGGCCAGCGCCGCCAGCGGCAGCATCAGGGCAATCGCAAGGGCGGCGGTGCGGATCATGCGATCAGGCATTCCCCTGTCATCTCGTCCGGTTTGGGCAGGCCCATCAGGTGCAGCAGCGTCGGGGCCAGATCGGCCAGACGCCCGGATTTCAGAACGGCCCCCGCAGGCCCACCCACCAGAACCACCGGCACCGGGTTGGTGGTATGCGCGGTATGCGGCCCACCGGTTTCGGGGTCACGCATCATTTCGCAATTGCCATGGTCCGCCGTCACGATCATCGCCCCTCCCGCCGCGTCCAGCGCGGCCAGCACGCGGCCCAGAGCCGCGTCCACCGCCTCGCAGGCGGCAATCGCGGCGGTCAGGTCGCCGGTATGTCCGACCATGTCAGGATTGGCGTAGTTTGTCACGATCAGGTCATAGCCATCGGCGATGGCCTGCACGAAGGCCTCGGTCACCTCGGGCGCGCTCATTTCCGGTTGCAGGTCATAGGTGGCGACCTTGGGGCTGGCGGCCATGTAACGCACCTCGCCGGGCTGCGGGTCTTCCTTGCCGCCGTTCAGGAAGAAGGTGACATGGGGGTATTTTTCGGTCTCGGCCAGATGGAACTGGCGCAGGCCATGATGCGCCACCCATTCGGCCAGCGTGTTGCGGATGTCGCGCGGCGGAAACATCGTCTGCATCCAGGCATTGTGATCCTGGCTGTATTCCACCATGCCCAGCACCGCCGCCCAGGCCGGCCGGCCCGTCACGTCAAAGGCATCGAACCCCGGCTCGGCCACAGCGCGCAGGATCTCGCGCGCGCGGTCGGCGCGGAAATTCAGGCAAAAGAAGCCGTCGCCGTCCTGCGCCCCCGCATAATCCCCGATCACCGTGGCAGTGATGAACTCATCCGTTTCCGACCGGTTGTAGGCCCCGTCGACCGCCCAGCGTGCGGTGCTGGCATGCAGGCCCTGCGCCTGCACCATGGCGCGATACGCCTCTTCCACCCGGTCCCATCGGTTGTCGCGGTCCATCGCGAAATAGCGCCCGGTCACGCTGCCAACGCGCGCGCCTTCGGGCAGGCCGTCCTGCAGGGCGGCGACATGGGAATAGGCCGATTTGGGCGCCACATCGCGCCCGTCGGTGACCGCGTGCAGCACCACCGGCACACCAGCGGCAACAATCGCACGGATCGCGGCAAGGATATGGGTGATGTGCCCGTGCACCCCCCCGTCCGAGATCAACCCCATCAGATGCGCCGTGCCGCCGGTTTCGCGCAGTCGCGCGATGAACGCCTGCAACGCCTCGTTCAGGGCAAAGCTGCCATCCTCGACCGCCAGATCGATCTGGCCCAGGTCCATCGCCACCACCCGGCCCGCGCCGATGTTGGTGTGACCGACCTCGGAATTGCCCATCTGCCCGCGCGGCAGGCCCACGTCGGGGCCGTGCGTGATCAGCAGGTTGTGCGGGCAATTCGCCCATATCCGGTCGAAATTGGGGGTATGGGCCTGCGCCACCGCGTTGTCCGCCGGGTCTGCCCGATGACCCCAGCCATCAAGGATGCACAGAACAACGGGTTTGGGCGTGGTCATGGACGGGCTCCTGCCTTGCGGTTCCTGCGCCTTCTAGCCGCTTGCGCGCGCGGGGTGAACCGCTTTTCCCACAGTGCTGCGACAGTGCCCGGCGAGGGGTTGCGCCGCGCCCTGCGATGTCTATAACCCACGACAATTTGCGAGGCCCGACTCTGCGGATCCGGCCGCCTGCTGCCCGCCAAGACACACCCGCCAGACCAGAGGTCAGACCATGCCCAAACGCACCGATATCCACTCCATCATGATCATCGGCGCGGGGCCCATCATCATCGGACAGGCCTGCGAATTCGACTATTCCGGCGCACAGGCCTGCAAGGCCCTGCGCGAAGAGGGGTATCGCGTCATTCTGGTCAATTCGAACCCCGCCACGATCATGACCGATCCGGGGCTGGCCGATGCCACCTATATCGAGCCGATCACGCCGGAAGTGGTTGCCAAGATCATCGAAAAGGAACGCCCCGACGCGCTGCTGCCCACCATGGGCGGGCAGACCGGGCTGAACACCTCGCTGGCGCTGGCGGATATGGGCGTGCTGGAAAAGTTCGGGGTCGAGCTGATCGGGGCCAACCGCGAAGCCATCGAGATGGCCGAGGATCGCAAGCTGTTCCGCGAGGCGATGGACCGCATCGGGCTGGAAAACCCGCGCGCCACCATCATTGCCGCGCCCAAGCTGGCCAGCGGCAAGTTCGACATCAACGCCGGTGTGGCCGCCGCCGTGGACGCCATCGAATATGTCGGCCTGCCCGCGATCATCCGCCCCGCCTTTACCCTTGGCGGCACGGGGGGCGGCGTAGCCTACAACCGCGACGATTACGAACGCATCTGCCGCTCGGGGCTCGAGGCGTCGCCAATGGCGCAGATCCTTGTCGATGAATCGCTGCTGGGCTGGAAAGAGTTCGAGATGGAGGTCGTGCGCGACAAGGCGGATAACGCCATCATCGTCTGCGCCATCGAAAACGTCGATCCGATGGGCGTGCACACCGGCGACAGCATCACCGTGGCCCCTGCCCTGACCCTGACCGACAAGGAATACCAGATCATGCGCAACGGCTCCATCGCCGTGCTGCGCGAGATCGGCGTGGAAACCGGCGGCTCCAACGTGCAATGGGCGATCAATCCCGCCGATGGCCGCATGGTCGTGATCGAGATGAACCCGCGCGTGTCGCGCTCCTCGGCGCTGGCCTCCAAGGCAA
Source organism: Lacimonas salitolerans (assembly GCF_042677865.1). Lineage (NCBI taxonomy): Bacteria > Pseudomonadati > Pseudomonadota > Alphaproteobacteria > Rhodobacterales > Paracoccaceae > Lacimonas > Lacimonas salitolerans. The sequence goes on from NZ_JBHUDD010000159.1 coordinate 89,457, forward strand.
CGGGTTTTCCCATTGCCAAGATCGCGGCGAAACTGGCCGTGGGCTATACGCTGGACGAGCTCGACAACGACATCACCAAGGTCACGCCCGCCAGCTTCGAGCCGACGATCGATTACGTCGTCACCAAGATCCCCAAATTCGCGTTCGAGAAATTCCCGGGCAGCAAACCCCACCTGACCACTGCGATGAAATCGGTGGGCGAGGCGATGGCGATCGGCCGCACCATCCACGAAAGCCTGCAAAAGGCGCTGGCCAGCATGGAATCCGGCCTGACCGGCTTTGACGAGGTCGACATCGAAGGCGCGCCCGACCGCGCCGCGGTGGTCAAGGCGATCAGCGAACAGACCCCCGACCGCATGCGCACCATCGCGCAGGCCATGCGCCACGGGCTGTCGGATGACGAAATCCACGCCGTTACCATGTATGATCCGTGGTTCCTGGCCCGCATCCGCGAAATCGTCGACGCCGAGGCCGACATCCGCAAGACCGGCCTGCCGGTGACCGAGGATGGCCTGCGCCACCTTAAGATGATGGGTTTCACCGATGCCCGGCTGGCCACCCTGACCGGCCGCACCGAAGGCAACGTGCGCCGCGCGCGCCAGAACCTGGGCGTGAACGCCGTGTTCAAGCGCATCGACACCTGCGCCGCCGAGTTCGAGGCGCAGACGCCCTATATGTATTCCACCTACGAGGCCCCCGCGATGGGCGACGTGGAATGCGAGGCGCGTCCCAGCGCGCGCAAGAAGGTGGTCATCCTTGGCGGCGGCCCCAACCGGATCGGCCAGGGGATCGAGTTCGACTACTGCTGCTGTCACGCCTGCTTTGCGCTGACCGACGCGGGCTATGAGACCATCATGGTCAACTGCAACCCAGAGACTGTCAGCACCGATTACGACACCTCGGACCGGCTGTACTTCGAGCCGCTGACCTTTGAGCATGTGATGGAAATCCTGCGGGTCGAGCAGATGAACGGCACGCTGCATGGCGTGATCGTGCAGTTCGGCGGGCAGACCCCGCTGAAACTGGCCAATGCCCTGTACGAGGAAGGCATCCCGATCCTCGGCACCACGCCCGATGCCATCGACCTTGCCGAAGACCGCGAGCGGTTCCAGCAGCTTGTGCAGCGTCTGGGCCTGAAACAGCCGGTCAACGGCATCGCCAGCACCGACGCGCAGGCGCTGGCGATTGCCGATGACATCGGCTTTCCGCTGGTGGTGCGGCCCTCGTATGTGCTGGGCGGTCGGGCGATGGAAATCGTGCGCGACATGGCCCATCTGGAGCGCTACATCTCCGAAGCCGTCGTGGTGTCCGGGGACAGCCCGGTGCTGCTCGACAGCTACCTGTCCGGGGCCATCGAGTGTGATGTCGATGCCCTGAGCGACGGCAAATCGGTGCACGTGGCGGGCATCATGCAGCATATCGAAGAGGCCGGCGTGCACTCGGGCGATTCTGCCTGCTCGCTGCCGCCCTACTCGCTGCCCCCCCACATCATCGAAGAGATCACCCGACAGACCAGGGCGCTGGCGCTGGAACTGGGGGTCGTTGGCCTGATGAACGTGCAGTTCGCGGTCAAGGATGACGAGATCTACCTGATCGAGGTGAACCCGCGCGCATCCCGCACCGTGCCGTTCGTCGCCAAGGCCACCGACAGCGCCATCGCCTCGATCGCCGCCCGCCTGATGGCCGGCGAGCCGCTGGAAAACTTCCCCCATCGCGGCGCCTATCCGGCCGATGCCAAGCCCGGCAGCCTGCCGATGGCCGATCCGCTGACGCTGGCCGACCCCAACATGCCGTGGTTCTCGGTGAAAGAGGCGGTGCTGCCATTCGCCCGCTTCCCCGGTGTCGATACCATCCTGGGGCCTGAAATGCGCAGCACCGGCGAGGTGATGGGCTGGGACGTGTCCTTTGCGCTGGCCTTCCTCAAGGCGCAGCTTGGGGCGGGGGCCGACCTGCCGCGCGAGGGGCGGGTGTTCATCTCGATCAAGGATGCCGACAAGTCGCCCGCGCTGGCGCAGGCCGCGCACACCCTGATCGGGCTGGGCCTGACGCTGGTGGCCACGCGCGGTACCGCCAAATGGCTGCAAGAGGCCGGTGTGGACTGCGAGACGGTGAACAAGGTCTACGAGGGTCGCCCCAACATCGTCGATCAGCTGAAGGACGGGCAGATCGCACTGGTGTTCAACACCACCGAAGGCGCGCAGGCGGTCGAGGACAGCCGCGAAATCCGCTCGGTCGCGCTCTATGACAAGATCGCCTATTTCACCACCGCCGCCGGGGCCATGGCCGCCGTGCAGGCGATGGAGGCGCGCACCAAGGGCGACTTCGGTGTGATGGCCCTGCAAGGCCCGACCGCACGCTAGGTAGGGTGGGTGCCAACCCACCCTCCGCCGGTATCGCACGCAGCCCCGGTCACACCCGCCACATGGCACGCGTGACCGGGCTTGCCATGGCCGGACGGCCGGGTATACCGCCGCAATGGCAAAGCTCTATTTCCACTATTCGACGATGAATGCAGGCAAATCCACCGTCCTGCTGCAAGCCGCGCACAACTACCGCGAGCGTGGCATGGCCCCCTACCTGCTGACCGCGCAGCTGGACAACCGCGCAGGTCAGGGTCGCGTCGCCAGCCGCATCGGCATCGGCAGCCCGGCAGACACGTTTGCACCCGGCGACGACCTGTTCGCGCGCGTTCAGGCACGGTTGCTGGACGGGCCGGTGGCCTGCATCTTCGTCGACGAGGCGCAGTTTCTGGAGCCTGCACAGGTCTGGCACCTGGCCCGCGTGGTCGATGATCTGGGCGTGCCGGTGATGGCTTATGGCCTGCGGGTGGATTTTCGCGGCGATCTGTTTCCCGGCTCGGCCAGCCTGCTGGCGCTGGCCGACGAGATGCGCGAGGTGCGCACCATCTGCCATTGCGGCAAGAAAGCCACGATGGTGGTGCGCAAGGATGCCCAAGGCCGCGTGGTGCGTGACGGCGCACAGGTGCAGATCGGCGGCAACGAAACCTATGTCAGCCTGTGCCGCCGCCACTGGCGCGAGGCCGTGGGCGATTGCACCGACCAGCGGTTCGACTAGTACTACAGTTGCGGATATTGGAGATCTCTGATTCAACTCTATTCGAGGGAATGGGAGGGTTGGGTCATGACTGTATC
>NZ_JBHUDD010000160.1:0-100280 GCF_042677865.1 Lacimonas salitolerans
CTACCCCCCGGGTGGGTCATTTTTAAATGATCACGATGGGTCAGTTTTGAATGCAGATTGACAGTTCTGGCCGAACTGCCCGCGATACAGGACAGTCTGCCCGAAGGCATGACAGTGACCCTGATGTACGATGCGACCGAGCAGATCGCGGCCTCGATCAACGAGGTGCTGCGCACGATCATCGAGGCGACGCTGATCGTCGGCGTGATCATCCTGCTGTTTTTGGGGTCGGTCCGGTCGGTTCTGATGCCTCTGGTCGCCATCCCGCTGTCGCTGGTCGGCGTCCTGTTCATCCTGTTCCTGATGGGCTATTCCATCAACCTGCTGACCCTGCTGGCGATGGTTCTGGCCATTGGTCTGGTGGTGGATGACGCCATCATCGTGGTCGAGAACGTGCAACGCCACATCGACGACGGGACAAGCCCGATGCAGGCCGCGTTCAGGTCGATGCGCGAGCTGTCGACCGCGATCATCGCGATGATGCTGACGCTGATCGCGGTGTTCCTGCCGCTGCTGTTCACCGGCGGGTTGACCGGCGCACTGTTTCGGGAATTTGCCGTCACGCTGGCCGGGGCCGTGTTCATCTCGGGGATCGTGGCGCTGACCATCTCGCCGATGATGGCGGCGCGACTGCTGAAAAAGGGCGGCGAAAACCGGTTTCAAAAGCGGCTGAACAGCGGCTTCACCCGGTTCGAGGGCTGGTATGAACGGCGACTGTCCTCGTCTCTGGACTATCTGCCGGTGACGGCGCTGATCGTGGTCGTGCTGATCGGGGTTACCGGATACCTTTTCGTCAAGACCTCGTCCGAACTGGCCCCGGAAGAGGATTCCGGCGCGTTGTTTTCATTCGTGAATGCCCCCAGCTATGCCACCAGCGACTATACCCAGAAATATGTCGACCAGATGCGCGAGTTGACCAAGGACCTGCCAGAACTTGATGCCAATTTCTCGATCACCGGCTTTGGCGGGCAGACCAATTCGGCCATCATGCTGTGGGCCTTTGACGACTGGGCCGAGCGCGACCGGTCGCAGGCCGAGATTCAGGGCGATCTTCAGGGGCGTCTGGCTCCGGTCGCCGGGTTGCAGGCCTTTGTCTTTGCGCCGCCCTCGCTGCCCGGTGCGGGCGGTGGCCTGCCGATCTCCTTCGTGCTGCAATCCACCGGCGACCCCTCGCAGGTTTACGAGGTGGCCGATCAGATCCGGCAGGAGGCGCAGGCCTCGGGGCGGTTCATCGTGGTGCAGAATTCGCTGAACTTCGACACCACGCAGCTGGTCGTCCGCATCGACCGGGACCGCGCCGCGGCCCTGAACCTGCCTGCCAGCCAGATCGGCACGACGCTTGCCCTTTTGGTGGGCGACGGGCCGGTGTCGCAGTTCGACCGCGACAGCAACAGCTATGACGTGATCATGCAGGCACCGCAGGAATACCGCGACAACCCCGAGCGGCTGGGCGAGGTCTATGTCCGCGCCACGACAGGCGAGATGGTGCCCCTGTCCGCCGTGATCGAGGTCGAGACCCGCGCCGCCCCTGCCAGCATCGAGCAGTTCAATCAGCTTAATTCCGCGACCATCACCGCGCTGCCGATACCGGGCGTCTCCACCGGCGATGGCCTTGCCATCATCGAAGAGATCGCCGCACCGCTGCTGCCCGCCGGTTTCTTTGTGGAGTATTCGGGCCAGTCGCGGCTGGAAAAGACCGAAGGCAACACGATTGCCGTGGCCTTCGCGCTGGCCATCGTGGTGATCTACCTGGTGCTGGCGGCCCAGTTCGAAAGTTTCCGTGACCCGCTGATCATCCTGATGTCGGTGCCGCTGTCGATCTTCGGGGTGATCGTGCCGTTGAACCTGGGGCTTGGGACGCTGAACATCTATACGCAGGTGGGGCTGATCACACTGATCGGGCTGATCACCAAACACGGCATCCTGCTGGTGGAATTCGCCAACCAGCTGCGCCACGACAAGGGCCTGAGCCGGGCCGAGGGCATCATCGCCTCCGCGCGCCAGCGTCTGCGCCCGATCCTGATGACCACGGCCGCCACGGCGCTTGGCGTGGTGCCGCTGATGACAGCCGACGGCGCGGGTGCTGCGGCGCGGTTTGCGATGGGTCTGGTGATCTTTGCCGGGATCACCGTCGGCACGTTCTTCACGCTGTTCGTGGTGCCTGCGTTCTACGCGATGTTGTCGCGCAAGGAACTGACCCCGGACGCGGAAGAGGCCGTTCGGGAAGACAACGCCGCTGCCCTGAGCCAGACCTGAGCCTTCGTTTGTTCACCGGTGCCGGGACCGACAGGTCAAACCGCCCAAGAACCGGACATCCCTTGCGACGTCAGGACCTGCGGACACGTCGGGGCGTGCCCTTTTTCAGTAGTCAGATGGATCGTTGATTGACCCGTGCCGATAGCTGTGCCGCGCTTTCCCTGCGTTCGGAATAGCGATCGACAAGATAGTCCGCGTGGTCGCGCGTCAGAAGCGTGAACTTCACCAACTCCTCCATCACGTCCACGATCCGGTCGTAATAGGGCGACGGTTTCATGCGGCCCGATGCATCGAATTCAAGATACGCCTTTGCCACCGAGGACTGGTTGGGAATCGTGATCATCCGCATCCAGCGCCCCAGAATGCGCATCTGGTTGACCGCGTTAAAGCTTTGCGATCCGCCCGAGACCTGCATCACCGCCAGCGTCTTGCCCTGTGTCGGGCGCACGGCGCCGATCGACAGCGGTATCCAGTCGATCTGGGTTTTCATCACCCCTGTCATCGCCCCATGTCGTTCGGGACTGGACCACACCATCCCTTCGCACCAGGCGGCCAGATCACGCAATTCGCGCACCTTGGGGTCATCGGCATCCACACCGTCGTCGACAAGCGGCAGACCGGACGGATGGAACAGCCTGACCTCGGCCCCGAGGCGCGTCAGAATGCGCCCTGCCTCCTCGGCTGACAACCGGCTGAACGACCGCTCTCGAAGCGAGCCGTACAGGATCAGGATGCGCGGCCGGTGGTCGGATGTGGCGGGGCCAAGCAGGCGGTCGCGGTCGATGGTTGCGAAACTGCCCTCGTCCATCTGCGGGGTGTCATCCGTCATGCCGGAAATCCTGCACGGGTCCGGTTGGCGAACCAGACCAGCGACAGCATCACCGGCACCTCGACCAGCACGCCAACGACCGTGACAAGCGCCGCGCCAGAGTTCAGGCCGAACAGGCCGATGGCGACAGCCACCGCCAGCTCAAAGAAATTGGATGTTCCGATCAGCGCGCAGGGGGCGGCCACCTTGTGCGGCACCTTCCAGCGCCAGGCCCAGAAATAGGCGATGGCAAAGATGCCGTAGGACTGGATCAGGATCGGCGTCGCCAGCAGCACGATCAGGAACGGATTGTCGAGGATGACATTGCCCTGAAACCCGAACAGCAGCACGACCGTCAGCAGCAGGCCCAGAACCGACGCCGGCTTGACCCTTGCGGTGAACCGCGCAACCGCTGCTTCCCCGCCCTGCCGTATCAGCCGTGCGCGGGTGAACACGCCTGCCGCCAGCGGCAGCACGATATACAGGACAACCGACAGCACCAGCGTTTCCCATGGCACCGCAATCTCGGTCACCCCCAGCAGCAGGGCCACGATCGGCGCGAAGGCAAAGACCATGATCACATCATTCAGCGACACCTGAACCAGCGTGTAGTTCGGATCGCCCTTGGTCAGCTGCGACCACACGAAGACCATCGCCGTGCAGGGTGCCGCCCCCAGCAGGATCAGGCCCGCGATATACTGCCCCGCGTCGGCCGGATCGATCAGCCCGGCAAAGACATGATTGAAGAACAGTACACCCAGCGCCGCCATGGTGAAAGGCTTGATCAGCCAGTTCACGACCAGCGTGATCACCAGCCCCTTGGGCCGCTGGCCAACCCCCTTGAGCGCGCCAAGATCCACCGCGACCATCATGGGATAGACCATCGCCCAGATGAGCACCGCCACGACCAGATTGACCGACGCGTATTCAAGCGAGGCCAGAAAGCCGAACAGGCCCGGCAGCAGGTTCGCCAGCACTATGCCCGCAACGATGCACGCGCCGACCCAAAGCGAAAGATAGCGTTCAAAAATTGGCATGGATCATCCCTGGACAGAGGAAGGGGTAACGCAGCAGCCAGTCTCCTGCCCCGCGACCCCAAGGTCGTCGATCAGCGCAGACAGGGGCGCCAATGCACCCGGTGTCAACGAGTAGCACACACGCGGCGGATCGATCTGGCCCTGGATCACGCCTGCGTCCTTCAGGATGCGCAGGTGTTCGGACACCGTGGATTGCGCAAGCCCGACCGCATCCACGATATCGCCGCCGATACACCCCGGCGTCCGCGCCACAAGCCGCAGGATCCGCAGCCGCGCCGGATGCCCAAGGGCCTTGGCCATGGCCGCCATCCGCATATCCGCCAGTTCCTGATCGGTGTCTCGCATCGGATTTCCAGTCTGTAGATCGTAGATCGTCTATCGTCGGATACCGATATGCGATGCACAGGCCGATTGCAAGCCAAAGGCGCGCCGCTGATCGGTAAGTACCTGCACTGGATGAAACTGAGGGTGGAAATCGAGGTGCGCATCGCCATCCTGCCCCCCGCGCTGATATCCCTGTTTGCGCAAGAAAGCCGGGGCCGGGCCAGCGATGATTCCACCTTGCACGGCCAACCTATAGCGGCTAAACGAACAACCGCGCGGCCCCAATAGCTCAGCTGGTAGAGCAACTGTTTCGTAAATAGTAGGTCGGCGGTTCGAGTCCGTCTTGGGGCACCACCATCCAGTCTGAATGGAATGTGCAAAGCTCTTTTGCCTCACCTCCGGGTTGTGGCATATCTGCGACTGGCACGGCAAGCCCGGTGCACCTCCGGGATGGCCGACCTAACAGCCTCACAGATCGAACCGCATGCTGATGCGGTCGGTCAGGGTGCCATCTTCCAGCCGGGTGGCGGATTGGCGGGCATAGGGTTCGAATCCGCGCGACTGGTAATAGGCCAGACCGCCTGAATTGTCGGCGCGGATCGTGGCGTTGATCCAGGCATAGCCCAGATCCTGCGCAGCGGCACGTGTGGCGGCGAACAGGGTCGAGCCGATGCCAAGCTGCGTGCGCCCGATCGCGACGAAGGTGACGATGTCGCAGGCCTGCGACGGAAGGGCCTCATGCGGCGCGATCCATTGAAACCCGAGTGTCGTGCCGCCCGCATCCTCGGCCAGATGCCAGGCGCTGCGGTCGGGCGCGGTGGACATCCAGACGGCCAGATCGTCACGGCTGACGGGGCGCGTCATCGCCGTGGTGCCGCCCCGCGCGATGATGGCGTTCAGCAGGTCGGCCAGTGGTCCGCAATCCAAAGCCCCTGCACGGCGGATATGGATCATGCGATCTGCCTCAACAACGCCTCGTGCCGGGCAGTGAACTCGGCCCGCGCCTCAGAGGCGGGGCGCAGGCGGATGCTCAATCCGTCGATCATCGCGGGCGCGGGACGGCCAAACAGCTTTGTCGCCTCGGCCTCGGAAAAGCCTGCGATCTGCGTGGCCTCCATCCAGGCGCTGATGCGGTCGGCCCTTTTGATCTGCCTTTTCAACGGCGCAGGTGTCACGGCGGGCAGGCCAAAGCGGATATGGATCGCCGCCGAAAGGCGCTTGTCCAGATCTTCATAGCCCGGACCGACCGCCGCCTTGACCGGGCTGATCATGTCCCCGATCACGTATTCCGGCGCGTCATGCAACAGCGCGGTCAGCCGTTGCGTCGGCGTGGCTGACGGGACCAGCCGGGCAAACAGCGCCTCGACCAGCAGCGAATGCTCGGCCACCGAATAGGCGTAATCGCCCGATGTCTGCCCGTTCCAACGCGCGACAAAGGCCAGCCCATGGGCAATATCGGCAATCTCGATATCCATCGGCGTCGGGTCCAGCAGGTCCAGCCTGCGGCCCGACAGCATGCGCTGCCATGCGCGCTTCATGATCCGGCCATGCCCGGCTGTTGCAAGACCAGGCCACTGTCTCCGGCCGTGTGAACCCTATCCATGCCAGCCCCTGCTTTGGCCATCGTTGGCGCAGGCGGTAGCACAGCCGCCATTGCCGCATCAATCCCGCAGGGACCGGCAGATCTAGTCGCCTGCCGTGACGTTGCCTTCGCAGGTATTGTAGCCGTCGCCGTTGGCATGGTTGACGATGATATGGCTCAGCATCTTGTTGCGCGTGCAGATGATCACCAGAACATCGGCATCCAGCGGGGCCGACGTGGGCGGCGTCACGCCATGCTGGTTCCACCACCCGTTGTTGCCTGCCGCAAAAAGCGCCGGAATCATCGCGCGCCGCTGCGCGTCACCGAAGAACGGATCACCCTGATCCTGCGGATCGCGACGATTGAACCGATGATAATTTGCGCGGTCCTGCTGCAGGATTGCGCCAAAATCGCGCAGCCGCGCACCTTTGGAATTGACATAGTCCTGCGGTCCGAGTGCGGCATAATAAGAGCCGATGGTTTCCTGAGCCATGGCACCCGCGCCACCCAGCCCCGTCACCGCGACAACGGCCAAAATACGAGAAAACACAATCATAAGGGAATCTCCTGTCTTGCACCAAAAAACTACCATGTCGCCGGGTGATTCCGTGAACTTTTCAGCCGCGACAAAGCCGGGCGGGATCAGTTGTCGGGCCTGTACCCCCGTGCTATGAGCCACCTAACCAAATTTGGAGAATACCGTTGACCCAAGATTACATCGTCAAGGATATCAGCCTGGCCGAATACGGCCGCAAGGAACTGGATATCGCCGAAACCGAAATGCCCGGCCTGATGGCCCTGCGCGACGAATATGGTGCCGATCAGCCGCTGGCGGGTGCGCGCATCGTCGGCAGCCTGCACATGACGATCCAGACCGCCGTTCTGATCGAAACGCTGACAGCCCTTGGTGCCGATGTGCGCTGGGCCTCGTGCAACATCTTTTCCACGCAGGATCATGCGGCGGCCGCGATTGCCAAGTCGGGCGTGCCGGTCTTTGCGATCAAGGGCCAGACGCTGGAAGAGCATTGGGATTACCTGGACAAGTCCTTCATGTTTGCCGACGGGCCGAACATGATCCTGGACGATGGCGGTGACGCCACGCTGTATGTGCTGCTGGGCGCGCGCGCCGAGGCAGGCGAGGATGTGATCGCGGTGCCGACCTCGGAAGAGGAAGAGGTGATCAAGAAACAGATCGCCAAGCGCATGGCCGAAAGCCCCGGCTGGTTCACAAAGGTGCGCGACCAGATCAAGGGCGTGTCCGAGGAAACCACCACCGGCGTCAACCGCCTGTATCAACTGGTGCGTGACGGGTTGCTGCCGTTTCCGGCGATCAACGTTAACGACAGCGTGACCAAGTCGAAGTTCGACAACAAGTACGGCTGCAAGGAATCGCTGGTCGACGGCATCCGCCGCGCCACCGACACGATGATGGCCGGCAAGGTCGCCGTGGTCTGCGGCTATGGCGATGTGGGCAAGGGCAGTGCTGCGTCGCTGGCCGGGGCCGGCGCCCGCGTGATCGTGACCGAGATCGACCCGATCTGCGCGCTTCAGGCCGCGATGGACGGGTTTCAGGTGACCACGCTGGAGGACGTGATCGAAACCGCCGATATCTTTGTCACCACCACCGGCAACAAGGACGTGATCCGGATCGAGCATATGCGCGCGATGAAGGACATGGCCATCGTCGGCAACATCGGTCACTTCGACAATGAAATTCAGGTCGCCGCCCTGAAGAACCACAAGTGGACCAACATCAAGGAACAGGTGGACATGATCGAGATGCCGAACGGCAATCGCATCATCCTGCTGTCCGAGGGGCGCCTGCTGAACCTTGGCAATGCCACCGGCCACCCGTCCTTTGTGATGTCGGCATCGTTTACCAACCAGGTGCTGGCTCAGATCGAGCTGTGGAAGAACGGCGGCGAGTATGAGAACAAGGTCTACATCCTGCCCAAGCACCTGGACGAAAAGGTCGCCCGCCTGCACCTGGGCCGGATCGGCGTGAAACTCTCCTCGCTCTCGCCGGACCAGGCACAGTATATCGGCGTAACGCCCGAAGGTCCGTTCAAGCCCGAGCATTACCGCTACTGATCAGACCGTCGTTGCGGATCAACAGTCAGGGTGGGCATCATTGCCCACCCTTTTTTTGGCCCGCCTGACCCTTGCGACCCAAGGTATACAATGCCGAAATTTCCCTTTCTTGGCTTTGAAAACTGGGGTTATCGTTTCCCCAGCCTCGGTTCGGGGCTGTAAAGTAGACATTGCAAACCGATAACGGTGGGAGAGAACGATGGGAAAACGTGACGATCTGATCGCCAGATATGCCGACGATCTGCGGAACAAATGCGGGATGGAGCCGGATATGGATCTGCTGACGAAGGTGACGATCGGCTGCGGGCCGGCGATCTACAACGACGATGCCTCGACCGTGGCTGCGACCCAGCCGGCTGAACTGGAAACCGTCAAGACCAACTTTCTCATCAAGAAGCTGGGATTGCCCGACAAAGACAAGCTGATGGACGCGATCCACAGCGTGATCGAAACCTATGGCAAATCCGAACGCAACAAGTACCGCGCCGTCGTGTATTACATGCTGACCAAGCATTTCGGCAAGGAATCCGTTTACGGATGATCCGGCACAGGCTGGCACAGACGCCCGCCGCTTGGCGGGCGCTCTTGTTTTGAAATGTATTTTCAGCACTTGGCCTTTGGCAGGTCAGATCGCTTGAGGTAGATTGTAGGTATCCGGGCAGGATGGCCGGACCCGATTCCAGAGTTCACGTGTGGTGTGTAGGGAGCACGTGGGGTGGCGGAGGGTTCCGGTGTACTATCGTCGGGCCCTCCGTTTTTTGCCTCGCACAGCCGGCATGCTCAATGCACAGGGCATGCACGGCGCATGCACACTGTCCAATGAACAAAGGGCAAGTCATGCAACCACCCCTGATCCTGCTTGGTGCCACACAAGGGCGACATCAAAGGCGTCAAGGCATGGGCCGGGCCCTCGCCAGACCTACGGCTCTATCCCTGCCATCTGGCACACGATCCGCCATTCCCGTTCCGTCACCGGCTGCACCGACAGGCGCGGGCTGCGCACCAGCGCCATATCGGCCAGCCTCGGCTCGGCCTTGATCGCGGCCAGCGTCACCGGGTTCGGCACGCTGCGCAGCGCGCGGATGTCTACGCACTCCCACCGGTCATCATCGCTGGTGCTGTCGGGATGCGAGGTGGCACAAACCTCGACAATGCCCACCACCGCCTTTTCCGTCTGGCTGTGATAGAAAAAACCGCGATCGCCCAGCGCCATCTCGCGCATGAAATTGCGTGCCTGGTAGTTGCGCACGCCGTCCCACTCCTCGCCCGCGTCGCCCTTGGCAAGCTGATCGTCCCAGCCCCATGCATCGGGTTCGGATTTGAAGAGCCAATAGCGCATCAGCCAATCACCTGTTTCCACTGGATCAGCTCGACCGACTGGAACAGCCCCGCCCTGGCATAGGGATCGTTCGCGGCAAAGTCCTGCGCCTGCGCCATCGTTTCGACCTCCAGGATCAACAGCGATCCGCACATCTGCCCCTGGTCATCCAGCATCGGGCCACCGTACTTGACGGTCACGCCGCTGTCGGCGGCATAGGCCAGATGCGCCTCGCGGTTGGCAAGACGGGTCTCCAGCGCACCGGGCTTGTCGCGGGCGATCAGGGCGATCAGCATGTCATTCTTCCTTCAACGGGCGGGACAAAAGTGTTTCCATAACCTGCGGCAGGCTGTCCGGCCGGTCAAGCAGGGCAACGACCGCGGCGGTCACCGGCAGGTCAAGCCCCATGGCCTGCGCGCGATCCAGGGCCGCGCGGGCGGTGGCGGCCCCTTCCACCGTGATGGTCGGATCAAACGGCGTGCCTGCGCCCAGCGCGTGACCAAACCGATAGTTGCGCGAGGCGTCGCTGGTGCAGGTCAGCACCAGATCGCCAAAGCCCGAAAGCCCCGACAGCGTTTCCGCCTGCGCGCCAAGGGCGGTGGCAAGGCGGGCAATCTCGGCATTGCCGCGCGTCATCAGGGCGGCGCGCGCACTGGCACCCAGACCCGCGCCCATCACCGCGCCTGCCCCGATGGCGATCACGTTCTTCAACGCCCCGCCCAACTCGGCCCCGGTGGTGTCGGTGCTGCGGTAAAGCCGCAGGTTGGGCGTTGTCAGAGCCTGTTGCAGATGCCTGCCGATGGCCGCGTCGGCGCAGGCCAGCGTCAGCGCCGTGGGCAACCCGCGCGCGATGTCGGCGGCAAAGCTGGGGCCGGTGAGGATGGCGGTTGTTGCCCCCGGCAGTGTTTCGGACAGGATGGCGGTCGGGCCGTTTCCGGTGCTCAGTTCGATCCCCTTGCAGCAGGCGATCAGAGGATGGCCGCGCAGGGCTTCGGCGTGCGTTTCCACCATACCGCGCAACTGCTGCATGGGCACGGCCAGCAAAACGGGGATTTCCACCGGAAGAGTGTCGAAATCTGCGGTAATCGTGATACCTTCGGGCAGCGCAATGCCAGGCAGGCGGCGGGCGTTTTCGCGCGCCTCGCGCATGGCGGTGGCGTGGTCGGCATCATGCGTCCACAGGATCACCGGGCCATTGGCCGCCAGCGATATGGCAAGGGCAGTGCCAAAGGCACCGGCACCGGCAACGCAGATCATGCCTTGGCCCCTTTCTTGCCGCTGCCCAGCAAGGCAGGGCTGGTGGTGTCCAGCGGCCAGCGTGGGCGGGCCGCCAGTGTCATGTCGTCAACCAGCCCCGCGCGGAACCGTTCCAACCCGGCATAGGCGATCATCGCGGCATTGTCCGTGCACAGGGCCAGGGGCGGCGCGGTGAACGCCACGCCCAGATCGGCGCAAACAGTCTCTAACCCGGCCCGAATGGCTGTGTTTGCCGCCACGCCACCGGCCACGGCCAGCAGGGGCTGGGCAGGGTCTTCTGCCAGATACAGGCCGAGCGCGCGGCGGGTCTTTTCGGCCAGCACATCCACCACGGCGGCCTGAAACCCGGCACACAGATCGGCGCGATCGGCGCGGGTCAGCCCGCCCTTGTCGGCCATCACCGCATCGCGGGCGCGCAGCAGCGCGGTTTTCAGCCCCGAAAACGACATGTCGCACCCCGGCCGGTCCAGCAACGGACGCGGAAAGGCAAAGCGGCGCGGATCACCTGCTGTTGCCGCCTGTTCCACCGACGGGCCGCCCGGTTGCGGAAGGCCCAGCAGGCGCGCGGTCTTGTCGAACGCCTCGCCCGGGGCGTCGTCGATGGTGCCGCCCAGCCGCGAGAAATCATCCACCCCGCGCGCGATCAGGAACTGGCAATGCCCGCCCGACACCAGCAGCATCAGGTAAGGATAGTGCGCCCCGTCTGTCAGGCGCGGCGTCAGCGCGTGTCCGGCCAGATGGTTGACCCCCACGAGGGGCAGACCCGCACCGATGGCGATGCCCTTGGCGCACATCACGCCTGAAATCACCCCGCCGATCAGCCCCGGCCCGGCGGTCACGGCCACCGCGTCGACCTCGGCGAGGGTCACTCCGGCCTCTTCCAGCGCGCGGATCACGCACAGGTCCAGACGCTCGGCATGGGCACGGGCGGCGATTTCGGGCACGACCCCGCCATAACTTGCGTGCAGATTGCTCTGCCCCATGATGATCGACGACAGGATCGCGGGTGGCCCGTCATTCACCTGCCGCACCACGGCGGCGGCGGTGTCGTCACAGCTGCTTTCCAGCCCAAGGATCGTCAGCGTGTGCATGGCCTGCCCGTTGCGGTTTTGACCCCTCGGAGGTATCACCAGACAATGTCTGGAACAATCCCGGGGGTGCGATGCCTGCGATCCTGCTGACCCGCCCCGCCGACGGGGCCGCGCGGTTCGCCGATGCGCTGCGGGCGCGGCTGGGGGATGTCGACATTGTCACCGCGCCGGTGCTGCGGATCGAAGGCACCGGGGCGTTGCCGGACCTGTCCGACGATCCCGTTGTGATTTTCACCTCGGTCAACGGGGTGGCGCATGGCGGCGTGGCAGGGTTTGGGCGGCAGGCGCTTTGCGTGGGCGATGCCACGGCGCAAGCGGCGATGGACGCAGGGTTTGACACGAAATCTGCAGGGGGCGATGCGCGCGACCTGCTGGCGATGATCGCCGCCGATCCGCCCCGCCAGCCGTTGCTGCACCTGCGCGGCGCCCATGCCACCGGCGATCTGGCCTCGGACTTGCGCGCGCTTGGACTGAGGGCGCGCGATCTGGTGGTCTATGATCAGGTGGCGCAGCCGCTGACCGCACAGGCGCTGGATCTGCTGGATGGGGAGGATGGCGTGATCGTGCCGCTGTTTTCCCCCCGCAGTGCGCGCGCATTCGCCAGACAGCACCGGGGCCGCGCACCGCTGGACGTGATCGCGATCAGCCGGGCGGCGGCAGACGCAGCGGCAGATCTGCCCCGGCGCAGCCTGATTGTGGCCACAGAACCGCAGGCGAGGGCGATGATTGACGCAATTTGCAATCACTTTACCTCATAGCAATTGCTTGAGGGGCGGGAACCCGCACAGTAAGGTCGCATTGGACACAAGTAGATAATGTATTGAGAATCGAAAGGTGGCCCGCCGGTGGCACGCAAGAAAAAGCCCGAAGATAGCAGGATCGACGACAAGCAAGAGATCGTCGATGCCGTGATCGTTCCCGAGGACGAGACCGACAAAACAATACCGGATGAGGCGACGGACACCGTTGCCGCAGACCAGCCCGACAAGATGACCGATGCGCCGGAAACGGTTGCGGCCGATGCGGGGCTCGATACCCTGACAGCGACCGAGGGTTCAGACACGATCATTGCCGCCGAAGATGCGCCGGAACTCTCCGACATCCAGGAGCCGCAGACAGAGATCACCGAACAGCAGGCAGAGCCTGTGACGCTGGACGAACCGTCAGGGCATGACAGCTCGGCGGTCAGGGAAGCAGACGATACGCTGGCGGGCGACGATGCAACCGAAGCGCCTTCGGATCACGACACGCCACCAGATGACCTGCGTGATATCAGGCCCGCCGATGAACTGCCCGCGGATGACCCGAATGCGATTGCCGATGATCCCAATTCCGGCAAGGACACGCCCTGGACCAAGGATACTGCCAAGGAAACGGTGCCAGACCCGCAGCCGGCACCGGCCCCACCGCCACAACAGGTGATCGTCAGGAAAGGCGGGTTCTTTCCGCTGCTTCTGGGGGGCATCGTCGCTGCAGCCATCGGGTTCGGGGCCGCGCGCTTTGTCCTGCCCGAGGGCTGGCCATGGCCTGGTGCCACGGATGACACGCTGGCGCAGGATGTGGCGGCGCAAGGCACACGGATCGACGATCTGGCAGGCACGGTCGATGGCATCGACCTGACACCGATCGAGGATCGGGTGGCAGGACTGGGCGATGCGGTGGATACCATAACCACACGTCTGGACGAGATCGCGACGCGGCTGGACGAGACGACAGACCGGCTGGATACGCTGGAACAGCGCCCGATCGTGCAGGCCGATGGCGAGGACAGCGGTGCCACCAGCGCCCTTGCCGCCGAGTTGCGCGATCTGCAATCCAGCGTCGAGGCGCAGCGCGCCGAGCTGGATGCCCTGATTGCCGAGGCGCAAGCGCAGGAAGAACAGGCGCAGGCCGATGCACAGCAGGCAGAAACCGCAGCCCAGCAGGCGCTGGCCCGTGCCGCTTTGGCGCGCATCCAGACCGCGCTGGACACCGGCAGCGATTTCAGCGGCGCGGTAACCGATCTGCGCGACACCGGAGTGGATGTGCCCGCGGCGCTGGCCGATGCCACCGGAGGGGTGCCGACACTGGCCGAACTGCAGGCCGAGTTCCCCGAGGCCGCGCGCCCGGCGCTGAGTGCCGCGCGCCGGTCCAGCGGCGAGGCCGACGGGCTGGGTGGCTTCTTGCGCACGCAGTTGGGCGTCCGCTCGCTTGAGCCCCAAGTGGGGAACAGCCCCGATGCGATCCTGTCGCGCGCCGAGGCTGCCTTGCGCGACGGCCGGCTGGCTGACACGCTGGCCGAGCTGAACACATTGCCGCCCGAGGGTAAGACAGTGATGTCCGACTGGATCGCACGTGCCGAAACGCGCCAGAACGCCGTGGCGGCCGCCAATGAACTGACACAGTCGCTGAGTGCGGACTGAGGGGGAAAACGATATGCTCTGGTTGATACTCAAGATTTCCGTTTTCTTCGTCCTTGTCCTCGCGCTGGCATGGGGCGCCTGGTACGTGCTGGACATGGATGGCGGCGTGACAATTCAGGCCGCCGGGATCGAGGTGGTGCTGACGCCGATCCTGTCGGTCTTGGCGCTGGTGACCATGGTCATTGCCGTCTGGCTGTTGCTGAAACTGGCGGGGCTGCTGGTGGCGCTGCTGAAATTCATCAACGGCGACGAAACCGCCCTGTCGCGTTATTTCGACCGCAACCGCGAGCGCAAGGGCTTTACCGCCCTGTCCGAAGGGATGATGGCGCTGGCCAGCGGCGAGGGTCGAGTTGCGCTGGCCAAGGCCGCCAAGGCCGAGAAATACCTGGACCAACCCGAACTGACCAACCTGCTGACCGCGCAGGCCGCCGAAATGTCGGGTGACCGGAATAAGGCCGAACAGGTCTATCGCCGGTTGCTGGAGAACGAAAAGACCCGCTTTGTCGGTGTGCGGGGCATCATGCGTCAGAAGCTGGAGGATGGTGATACCGTCACCGCGCAGAAACTGGCGGAAAAGGCGCTGTCGATCAAGCCAAAGCATCAGGAAACGCAGGATGTTCTGCTGAGGCTTCAGGCGCAGGCCGAGGACTGGTCAGGCGCGCGCGACACGCTGAAGCTCAAGCTGAAATACGGATCGCTGCCGCGTGACGTGCACAAGCGTCGCGATGCGGTTCTGGCCCTGTCCGAGGCCAAGGGCGTTCTGGATGATGGCAACGACATCGCCGCCCGCGAGGCCGCGATCGAGGCAAACCGCATGTCGCCCGATCTGGTGCCCGCCGCCGTTCTGGCCGCCAAGGGCTATGTCGCGCAGGGCAAGCCGAAATATGCCGTACGTCTTCTGAAAAAGGCATGGACGGCGCAGCCTCACCCCGATCTGGCCGCAGCCTTTGCCGCGATCGAGCCGGACGAAACGCCGCAGGCGCGGCTGAAACGGTTCGAGCAGTTTACCAAGCTGCGTCCCGAAGATCGCGAAACCAAGCTGCTGCGGGCCGAGTTGCTGATCGCGGCCGAGGATTTCCCGGCCGCGCGCCGCGCGCTGGGGGATCTGGCGCAGAATGCACCCGATGCCCGCGCGCTGACCATCATGGCCGCGATCGAGCGCGGCGAAGGTGCATCGGATGCGGTGGTCAAGGGATGGCTGGCGCGCGCCCTGTCGGCCCCGCGCGGGCCGCAATGGGTCTGCGACAAGTGCCACAACATCCATACCGAATGGGTGCCGGTCTGCACCAATTGTCAGGCCTTTGACACGCTGACGTGGCAGGCGCCCCCCGCGAACCAGATGGCCACGCCCACGGGTCTGGAAATGCTGCCTCTGATCGTCGGTTCCATCGAGGATCGGCGCGACACGCCCGAACCGGACATCGACGCGGACGCCGCGCAGACGGAACCGGCCCCGCAGGACATGGATGATGTGTTTGACGCGGAACTGGTGGACGATGGCGAGAAATCGCCCGGCGACACCAGGGTCGACGAGACCAAGGAAAAGGCATAGCGCCGAAAGCGCAACGTCCCCGGGTTCCGTCCCGGGGGCGTTTCATTCAAGACTACAATACGGTCTTTAGCGCGGCGATCGTTTCGCCAGAATGCGTTGCAGCGTCCGGCGGTGCATGTTCAGCCGACGTGCCGTTTCGCTGACATTGCGGTCACACAGTTCGTACACGCGCTGGATATGCTCCCAGCGCACGCGATCCGCGCTCATCGGGTTCTCCGGGGGCGGGGGCAGTTCGTCGCCGCTGGACAGCAGGGCGTTGGTGATGTCGGTGGCATCCGCCGGTTTTGACAGGTAATCGGTTGCCCCAATCTTGACCGCTGCAACCGCCGTGGCAATCGCGCCATATCCTGTCAGAACCACGATACGGCAATCCGGGCGCTTTTCGCGAAGGATTTCAACCACATCCAGCCCGTTGCCATCCTCGAGCCGCAGATCGCAGACCGCATATGCCGGGGGGCGGGCGGTGGCGATTGCCTTGCCTGCCGCGACGGATTCGGCTGTTTCCACCTCGAACCCACGCTTTTCCATCGCCTTGGCCAGACGTTTCAGGAACGGTTCGTCATCGTCCATCAGCAAAAGGCTGCGATCTTCGCCCAGATCCTGTGGTGTTTCGGCCATTCGAAGGCTCCTTATGTTCCAGGCAATAAATAGAATTTTCTATATCGCGGGCAAGCCTGCGTCAAACTTGGTCGGCTATTGCGCCTCGACAAAGCACTGGATGCTGTCGGCCAGCTGGTCCGGCCCCAGATCGCGCCTGAAGAACTCGACAAACCCCTCGTCAGGAAAGGACAGGTACGAGAATGTCGAGTGATCGACAAGGTAGTAGTCCTCGTCGCCCTCTTCGGGTTCCTGCACCTGGAAATAGGTGCGATAGGCTTGGCTGGCGGCCTTGACCTGCTCGGGCGTGCCGGTCAGGCCCAGCATGCGCGGATGCAGGTTGTCGGTGAAATCGGCCAGCAGCTCGGGCGTGTCGCGCTGCGGATCGACCGAGATGAAGACCGGCTTGACCATGATGCCGCGCTCTTCGAGGATGTCGACCGCCTCGGCGTTGCGGGCGGTGTCCAGCGGGCAGACATCGGGGCAAAACGCATATCCGAAATAGATCAGCGTCGGCATGTCGATCACATCCTCGTCGGTCACGGTCTGGCCGTCCTCGTCGATCAGGGTGAATGGTCCGCCGATCTGGGCCGATCCGCCCGCCACCGCAGAGCCGCGACATTGCGCGAACTTGTCGTCCGACCCGCCGCCGCCCATGGTCACGAACCAAAGCCCGCCCAGAAACACCACGACCACGACACCTGCGGCGATTGCGTATAGACGTGTCATCGGGTTTATCCTTTTGTCGGGTCAGCGTGGCCTGAGTGGCAAATATGGGTTGGTGGCGCATATTCAACGGCACACCAAGGGATGCAACAGGACGAAAACGCGCAGATGGCACCTACGGATATCGGCATATTGAAAGGACGCGACCGGGGCAACTGGATCCGGCTGCGCACCATCATCCTGTTGCGCTGGGGGGCGATCACCGGTCAGTTGTCAGCACTGATGGCGGCCAATCAGGTCTACAACCTGAACCTGGAATACGAACTGTGCCTGCTGGTGGTCGGCGTGTCGGTGATCGGCAACCTGATCGCGATGTTCATTTTCCCCGAGAACAAGCGCCTGTCGGAAACCGAAAACCTGCTGATGGTTCTGTTCGACCTGCTGCAACTGTCGCTGCTGCTGTATCTGACCGGCGGGCTGCACAATCCGTTCTCGGTGCTGATCCTGGGGCCGGTGGTGATCTCGGCCAATGTGCTGACCATGCGGTCGACCGTCTTCCTGGGGCTGACGGCGATCGTGGCGGTCACGATCCTGTCCACGGCCTATCTGCCTATGCGCAGCATCGACGGGGCCGAGGTGCGGGTGCCCGATATCTTTATCTTTGGCAACTGGGTGTCGATCGTGATCGCCGTGGTGTTCCTGAGCATCTATTCCCGGCGGGTGACCGTGGAAATGCACACCATGTCGGATGCCTTGCAGGCCACGCAGATGGCGCTGTCGCGCGAACAGCGCCTGACCGATCTGGGCGGGGTGGTGGCGGCCGCCGCGCATGAGCTGGGCACACCGCTGGCCACGATCAAGCTGGCCAGTGCCGAACTGGTTGACGAGCTTGAGGATCGCCCCGACCTGGCCGACGATGCGCGGCTGATCCGCGATCAGGCGGATCGCTGCCGCGATATCCTGCGGTCGATGGGTCGCGCGGGCAAGGATGACCTGCATCTGCATCAGGCCCCGCTGAGCGCCGTGATCGAAGAGGCCGCCGAGCCGCATCGCGACCGCGGCAAACTGATGCTGTTCGACCTGCATCCCGTCGACGACGGCGCCGAGGCACATCCCGCCATCCTGCGCCGGCCCGAGATCATCCATGGCCTGCGCAACCTGATCCAGAATGCCGTGGATTTCGCCAAGCAGACAGTCTGGATCGAGGCAACATGGAACGACGACCGGATTTCCGTGCGGATCATGGATGACGGGCCCGGATTTCCGCAACAACTGCTGGGCCGGATCGGTGATCCGTTCATGCGGGTGCGCCGGGACGGCGAAAGCCGGTCCCAGCGCCCGGAATACGAAGGCATGGGGCTGGGCCTGTTCATCGCCAAGACCTTGCTGGAACGGACAGGGGCGGAACTGAGCTTTGCCAACGGGCACGACCCGTTCCTGACCCCGGCAGAGCATCCCGGGCGCAGCGGTGCCATCATCGAGGTGTCTTGGCCGCGCGACCGCATCGACGTGCGCGCCGCCGGTTTGCCGGTTACCGCCATGAACCAGCCGCTGCAGGGCTGAAACATCCGGGGGTGGTGGCGGCGGGAGTGAAAACCTTAACACTTTGATAACCATTGGCGGTGCAACCTGTGGCGATTGCATCTGACAGGGAACAGGCAGATGGGCGCAGGTCTGGAATTGCTCGCGGTGGCCTTTGCCGCACTGATCGGCGCTGCGGCGGCAGTGCTGTTTCTGCATTGGCTGACCCGGAGCGGATCGGGGCGTGTGAATCATAAAGCGCAATCTGATCAAGAGTTTGAGCCTGCGTCGACGGTGTTTGTCTTTTCCGGGCGTGACCTTTTGGACATCTCCGATTCATCAGGTTTCTTTGATCAGCGCCTGTCACGTGCAACCCGCGACGACTGGGAGGCCGTGGCCCGGCAGCTTTCCTTGCGATTCGCGGGGTTTCCGCAAGCGCCAGGCGACCTGCGACAGGGCATAACCGAGCTTTTCCCGAACGACACAAAAGACCCCGGCAAGCTGACCGCGCTGCGATCCGGCGACACGGTGCGCCTGACGATGCATGGTGACCCGCGCGAGGGGTTGAGCGGCTCTGCCCTGCACCGGATGCAGAACGCGCTGATCGAACTGCGCGTGATGCGCAAAAGCCTGTCGCACACGCCCAACCCGATCTTTGCGCGCGACGGCAACGGCGCGATCCTGTGGGCCAACACCGCCTATATGAAGCTGGCCGCCGAACTGGGATATGAAAGCGAAGGGATCGGCGGTACGCCGCCCGAGCTGTTCGAACCGCTGGCGGCGCAAAAAGGTGGATACAGCCAGCGGCGTGACTGCCTGACCGAACCGGGAGGCGACGCCAAACGCTGGTATGATATCTGCGCCATAGATGCGGGCCCGCGCGAGATCACCTTTGCCATGAACGTCGACACCGTGGTCAAGGCCGAGATCGCGCAGCGCAATTTCGTGCAGACGCTGACCAAGACCTTTGCGCATCTGTCGATCGGCCTTGCGATTTTCAACCGCGACCGGCAGCTGGCGCTGTTCAACCCCGCATTGGTGGATCTGACCGAGCTGCCGGTGGATTTCCTCAGCGGTCGACCCGCGATCCGCTGCTTTTTCGACATGATGCGCGAAAAACAGATGATGCCCGAGCCAAAGAACTATTCCAGCTGGCGCGAACGGATCGGTACGCTGGTGGCTGCGGCCTCGGATGGCAGTTTTCACGAAACCTGGTCGCTGCCCTCGGGGCAGACCTATCGCGTAACGGGGCGGCCCCATCCCGATGGCGCGGTTGCCTTCCTGTTTGAGGATATCAGCCACGAAGTGTCGATGACCCGCAGTTTCCGCAGTGAACTGGCCCTTGGCAATGCGGTGCTGGACCAGATGGATGCGGCCATGGCGGTGTTCACCGCCGACGGGGTTCTGGCGTTTTCCAACTCCGAGTTCCGCCGGGTCTGGGCCTTTGATCCCGACAGCGCCTTTGCCGATACCTCGATCAACGATGCACTGGCGATCTGGCGACGGAAATCCGCCGCGCATGCGCCCTGGGATCAGGTGGAAACCGCGCTGATGGCGGCGATCCGGCTGGACAATGCGGTGATCGACATGACCGATGGCAGCCGCCGGATCTGCAAGGTGCGGCCCCTGATAAACGGCGCCCGCATGGTGGCCTTTGCCCGCGAGGCGCAGATGGCCGAAAGCGGCGCGGCGTAACCCGCCAAACCCGCTTGCAGCTACAGGCAGTCACGTTACTGTCGCGCCATGCCTGACGACATCACCCATCACCATGACCTGCACAGCCCCGACGCCACCGCCGATCTGGCCGCACGGCTGGGCGCGCGGTTGCGCGCAGGCGATGTGCTGCTGCTGGAAGGGCCGATCGGGGCAGGCAAGACGCATTTCGCCCGCGCGCTGATCCAGTCGCTGCTGTCGGTGCCCGAGGATGTGCCCTCGCCCACCTTCACGCTTGTGCAGGTCTATGACGGGCCGGGGGCGGCGATCTGGCACAGCGATCTCTATCGCCTGACCCACCCGGACGAAGTCGCCGAGCTGGGCCTGACCGATGCCTTTGACGACGCGATCTGCCTTGTGGAATGGCCCGACCGGCTGGGCGATCTGGCCCCGAAATCGGCCCTGCACCTGTCTTTCGCACCCGGCGCGCATGATGACGCCCGCCGCCTGACCCTGCGCTGGAGCGATCCGCGCTGGACCGGGCGGATCAAAGGAATTGCCCCATGACCGACCGCGCGGCGCTGGCCCAGGCGTTTCTGGACACGACCGATTGGCGCGGGGGCACGCGCACCCTGCTGGCCGGCGATGCGTCGAACCGCCGGTACGACCGCGTGCATCATCCTGAAACCGGACAGACCGCCGTTCTGATGGATGCCGACCCGGCCAAGGGCGAGGATGTGCGCCCCTTTGTCACCATCGCCCGCCATCTGACCGCACAGGGCCTGAGCGCGCCCAGGATATGGGCCGAGGACCCCGCGCAGGGCTTTTTGCTGATCGAGGATCTGGGCGACGCCCTGTTCGCGCGGGTGGTGATCGCTGAACCGGCGCTGGAACAGACCCTGTATCGCGCCGCCACCGATGTGCTGACCACGCTGCACGCCGCGCCCCTGCCCTCTGGCCTGAAACCCTATGATCCGGCGCTGATGACTCAACTGGCCGGGTTGGCCCATGACTGGTATCTGCGCGGCACGAGCGGCCCGGATGATCGCGCAAAACAGGCGTTTTGCGCTGCGTTCGAGCCGCTTTTGAACCAAGTGACCGACCCCGCCGATGTCCTGATCCAGCGCGATTATCATGCCGAAAACCTGCTGTGGCTGCCGGATCGCGCAGGGGTGGCGCGCGTTGGCCTGCTGGATTTTCAGGATGCGATGCTGGGGCATCGGGCCTATGATCTGGTATCGCTGTTGCAGGACGCGCGGCGCGACGTGCCCCCGGTGATCGAGTCGCAGATGGTCGCGCGTTTCGTGTCCGAGAACGATCTGGACCCGACGGCATTCGATGTCGCCTATGCCGCGCTGGGGGCGCAGCGCAACATGCGTATCCTCGGCGTCTTTGCCCGGCTGTCGCTGCGCGATGGCAAGACCCATTACATCGATCTGATCCCGCGTGTCTGGGATTATCTGATCCGCGATCTGGACCATCCGGCGCTGTCGGATATCCGTGCGCTGGTGCTGGATGCGCTGCCCGAACCCGATGCCACCCTGCTGCAAGGATTGAAAGACCAATGCGGAACGATCCCGAAGCAGTGATGCTGTTTGCCGCCGGGTTCGGCACGCGGATGGGCGTGCTGACCCGCGACCGGCCAAAGCCGCTGATCCCGGTGGCGGGGCGGGCGCTGCTGGATCATGCGCTGGATCTGGTGGCCGATACCGGCCTGCGCCCGGTGGTGAACACGCATTATCTGGGCGACCAGATCGCCGATCATCTGGCGGGGCGGGATGTGGCAATCTCGCACGAATACCCTGATATTCTGGAAACCGGTGGTGGGCTCCGGCAGGCGCTGCCGTTGCTGGGTAACGGGCCGGTTTTTACCCTGAACACCGATGCGGTATGGGACGGGCCGAACCCGTTGACGCTGCTGCGCGATGCCTGGGATGGGGCGCGGATGGATGCGCTGCTGGTCACCGTTCCTGCGCAAAATGCCGTTGGCCACGCTGGAACGGGTGATTTTCTGGCCGATGCGCAGGGGCGGCTGACGCGCGGGCCGGGGCAGATTTACGCCGGAACGCAGATCATCCGCACCGAACTGCTGGCTGACATTCCCGATCGCGCATTCTCGCTCAACCTGCTGTGGGATCGCATGCTGGCGGCGGGGCGCGTTCATGGCCTGTCCTACCCCGGTCGTTGGTGCGATGTCGGCCACCCCGAGGGCATCGCCCTGGCCGAAGCCATGATCGGGGGCCGCGATGTTTGACGCCTCGGACCGTCCTCGGGTCTTTGGTCTGCCGCCCGGCGTGGATTTCCCCGCAGAACTGGTGCGCCGCCTGACCGATGCCCATGCCGATCAGCCGCCCGAGGCGCTGTCGCGCGTGCGGCTGATCGTCAACACCAGCCGCATGGCGCGGCGCATCACCGACCTGTTCGCCCATGGCCCTGCCCGCCTGCTGCCCCGAATCGAGCTGGTGACCGACCTGCCCGAGGCGCGGCTGCTGCGTGGTATCCCGCCCGCCGTGCCGCCCCTGCGCCGCCGTCTGGAGATCACGCGGCTGGTCGCGGGCCTGCTGGATCAGGCCCCCGATCTGGCCCCGCGTGCGGCATTGTATGACCTGTCGGACTCGCTCGCCGCCCTGATGGATGAAATGCATGGCGAGGGTGTGTCGCCGCAGGTTCTCTATGATCTGGACGTGTCGAACCATTCCGAGCACTGGGCGCGGTCGCTGCGGTTTCTGCAGATCGTTCAGCACTATTTCGACCGCGCGGGCGAGGCCCCGGATGTGGAAACCCGCCAACGCCTTGTGGTCGCGGCTTTGGGCAAGCTTTGGGACACTGAGCCACCGCAAGGGCCGGTCATACTGGCAGGCTCGACCGGGTCGCGCGGCACCACGATGTTGCTGATGCAGGCGGTGGCGCGACTGCCGCAGGGGGCCATCGTGCTGCCGGGCTATGATTTCGACATGAGCGCGGACACATGGGCCGATCTGGACGATGCCCTGACCGCCGAGGATCACCCGCAATACCGCTTTCGCGCGCTGA
The DNA here is from genome assembly GCF_042677865.1 of Lacimonas salitolerans. Lineage (NCBI taxonomy): Bacteria > Pseudomonadati > Pseudomonadota > Alphaproteobacteria > Rhodobacterales > Paracoccaceae > Lacimonas > Lacimonas salitolerans. The sequence continues at coordinate 23,189 of NZ_JBHUDD010000160.1, forward strand.
TGCACCGGCTGGGGATCGGCCCCGGCGACGTCAGGCGCTGGACCGGGACAACGCCGCCGAACCCGGCGCGCAACCGGCTGGTGTCGCTGGCGCTGCGCCCTGCTCCGGTGACCGACCGCTGGCTGGCCGAGGGGCCGGATCTTGGCCCGCTGACTCCCGCCTTTGACGGTGTGACCCTGCTTGAGGCGCCATCGCAACGCGACGAGGCGCTGGCGATCGCCATGCGGCTGCGACAGGCCGCCGAGGAAGGGATCACCGCTGCGCTGATCACGCCCGACCGGATGCTGACCCGGCAGGTGACGGCGGCGCTGGATCGCTGGGGCATCCTGCCCGATGACAGCGCCGGCACGCCGCTGCAACTAACGCCGCCGGGGCGGTTTCTGCGGCTTGTTGCGGCTCTGTTTCACCGCAAATCGGATGCGGCGGCGTTGGTGGCGCTGTTGAAACACCCGCTGACGCACACCGGCAGCCATCGGGGCAATCACCTGCGCTGGACGCATGAGCTGGAGCTGTATCTGCGCAAGAAGGGCCTGCCACATCCGTCGGTCACGGATTTGCAGGGCTTTGCCGAAAGGCACGACGGTGCGGGTGATTGGGCCGCGTGGATCGCTGACTGCCTGACAGGGCAACAGGACGGCGCAGAGTTGCCTTTGGCCGAGCATGTTTCGCGGCATCTGGCGCTGGCCGCCCGCATTGCACAAGGGCCAGAGGGGGTGGGTCACGGCGATCTGTGGGGCGAAAAGCCCGGTCGCGAGGCGTTGAAGGCCGTGACCGAGTTGCAGACCGAGGCCGAGGCGGGCGGCCCGATGGGGCCTGCCGATTATGCGGCTCTGTTCAACGCGATCCTGCAACGGGGCGAGGTGCGCGAGCGTGACGCGCCGCACCCGCGCATCCTGATCTGGGGCACGCTTGAGGCGCGGGTGCAGGGGGCCGACCTGCTGATCCTGGGCGGTCTGAACGAGGGCACATGGCCCGAAATGCCCGCGCCCGATCCCTGGCTGAACCGGCAGATGCGCCATGATGCGGGTCTGTTGCTGCCCGAACGGCGGATCGGCCTGTCAGCGCATGATTTCCAGCAAGCGATTGCCGCGCCACAGGTCTGGCTGACCCGGTCGATCCGGTCGGACGACGCGCAGACCGTGCCGTCGCGCTGGCTGAACCGGCTGCTGAACCTGACCGGCGGATTACGCGATCAGGGCGGCGACGCGGCGATTGCCGAGGCGCGGGCGCGCGGGGCCGATTGGCTGGACCTGACCCGCGCGCTGGAGGAACCGGGGCAGACGCCCCCGGCGCACCGCCCTGCCCCGCGCCCGCCGCTGGACGCGCGGCCAAGGCAGTTGTCGGTCACCGAAATCAAGCGGCTGGTGCGCGACCCTTATGCGATCTATGCCAAGCACGTGCTGCGCCTGCGTCCGCTGGACCCGCTGATGCGCGCACCGGATGCCCTGCTGCGCGGGATCGTCATTCACGAAGTGCTGGAGAAATTCGTCAAGGGTGTGACCCAGCATGACGCCCCCCTGACGCCCGAAGCCCTGATGCAGATAACCGAGACTGTTCTGGCCCAGAACGTGCCCTGGCCTGACACGCGTGCGCTGTGGCACGCGCGGTTGCAACGCGTGTCGGACTGGTTCGTTACCTCTGAATCCGCGCGGCTGGCCACGGCGCAACCCACGGGTTTCGAGATCAAGGGCAGCCATGCCCTGCGCGATCCGGTTTTTACCCTGACCGCAACCGCCGACCGGATCGACCGCGACGATCACGGGCGGTTGCATATCTATGATTACAAGACCGGCGCGCTACCCTCGACCGCGCAGCAGGAGAAGTTCGACAAGCAACTGCTGCTCGAGGCCGCGATGGCCGCCGAGGGCGCGTTTGCCGGGCTTGACCCCGCCCCGGTGGCGCGCGCGCTGTTCATCGGTCTGGGCAGCGATGCCAAGGAAGGGCCTGCCCCGTTGGATAAGCACCCGCCCGCGCGGGTGTGGGAGGAATTCTCGGCGCTGGTTTCCGCTTATCTGGACCCTGAAAAGGGCTTTGCCGCCCGCCGCGCGCTGTTCAAGGAAACCGATGTGTCGGACTATGACCAACTGGCGCGCTTTGGCGAGTGGGACACCACCCAGGACCCCGTGCCAGAGGATCTGGCATGATGCGCGACGATGCCACCACGGCGCAGGTGCGCGCCGCCGATCCGGGCAATTCGACCTGGCTGGCGGCCAATGCCGGGTCGGGCAAGACACGCGTTCTGACCGACCGGGTGGCGCGGCTGCTGCTGGACGGCACGCAGCCGCAGCGCATCTTGTGCCTGACCTATACCAAGGCCGCCGCCAGCGAGATGCAGAACCGCCTGTTCAGCCGTCTTGGCGAATGGGCGATGCTCCCCGATGCTGCGCTGCGCGACGCCCTGCGCGATCTGGGGCAGGACGGGCCGTTCGATCAGGCGCGGCTGGGGCAGGCGCGCACGTTGTTTGCCCGCGCGATCGAAACGCCAGGGGGTCTGAAGATCCAGACAATCCACAGCTTTTGCGCCGCGATCCTGCGCCGCTTTCCGCTGGAGGCCGAGGTCAGCCCCGGTTTCGCCGAGATGGAGGACCGCGCCGCCGCCCTGCTGCGCGCCGAGATTGTGCAGGACATGGCCGATGGCGCAGATGCAGGTGTGGTGCAGCGGCTGGCGCTGCAACTGTCCGACCCGGATTTCGCGCCGATAACAGGCTCTGTCGTGGCCCGACGCGGGGTTTTTGCACAGGCTCTGGGGCGTGATGACATTGCGCAGGCGGTGGGTTTGCCAGCCGGGTTTGGCGCCGACGATCTGTTGGCCCGTGTGTTTCTGGGGGATGAGGTCGATCTGCTGCACACGCTGCGCGGCGCGTTGGCAGGTGGCTCGTCAAACGATCTCAAGGCGCTGGAAAAGCTGCAAGCCATCAGCACGCCGGGCCTGTCCAGCCTGCCGGTGCTTGAGGATGTGTTCCTGACCGGCGCGAGCGCGAAAGAGCCGTTTTCCGCCAAGATCGGGTCTTTTCCGACCAAGGCCACCGCCAGGACGATCGCCGACGCCATGCCACGGATTGAAAACTGGATGGCGCGGGTCGAGGAGTCGCGCGACCTGCGGCTGGCGCTGGATCTGGTCGAGAAAACCGCCACCCTGCATGATTTCGCCGCGGCCTTCCTGCCGCGCTATGCGGCGCGCAAACAGGCACTCGGCTGGCTGGATTTCGACGATCTGATCCTCAAGGCGCGCGACCTGCTGACCGATCCGGGGGTCGCGGCCTGGGTTCTGTACCGGCTGGATGGCGGGATCGACCACATTCTGGTGGACGAGGCGCAGGATACCAGCCCCGACCAATGGCGCGTGATCGAGCTGCTGGCGCAGGAATTCACCGCCGGTCAGGGCGCGCGGGCCGATGTGGCACGCACGATCTTTGTCGTCGGCGACAAGAAACAGTCGATCTATTCGTTTCAGGGCGCCGACCCGCGCGAGTTTGACCGCATGCAGGCCGAATTCGGTCAAAGGTTGACGCAGGCGGGGCAGGCTCTGGTGTCATCTTCGCTCGAATACTCGTTCCGGTCCGCCGATCCGATCCTGCGGCTGGTGGACGAGACATTCACGGGCCGCGACAACTCGGGCTTTCCGCTGGGCAACCGGCACCGCGCGTTCAAGGACCGCATGCCGGGGCGCGTCGATCTGTGGCCGCCCATCGCGCCGGTCAAGCAGGCGGATGACGGCGCATGGCACGATCCGGTCGATCTGCTGTCCGAGGATCATCATACCAAGCAGATGGCCCGCCGCATCGCCGAACAGATCAGGCAGATGCTGGCCAGTGCCACGATTCCGCAGGAGATCGGCCGCAGCGGTGATTTTGGCCAACGACCGGTGCGGGCAGGCGACATCCTGATCCTTGTGCAACGCCGGTCGGACCTGTTTGCCGAGATCATCCGCGCCTGCAAGGAGGCCGGGTTGCCCATCGCCGGGGCGGACCGGCTTAAGGTCGGTGCGGAACTGGCGGTACGCGATCTGGCGGCGCTGCTGTCGTTTCTGGATCTGGCCGAGGATGATCTGTCGCTGGCCGTGGCGCTGAAATCGCCTCTGCTGGGTTGGGGCGAACAGGCACTGTTCGACCTGTCGCATCGTCGCGGCAAGCGGTATCTGTGGCAGGCCCTGCGGGACCGGCAGGCGGAGTTTCCCGAAACCTTTGCCATCCTGTCAGACCTGCGCGGGCAGACGGATTTTCTGCGGCCCTTCGATCTGATCGAACGTATCCTGACCCGTCATAATGGCCGCCGCCGCCTGCTGGCGCGGCTTGGCCCCGAGGCCGAGGATGGCATCAACGCCTTTCTGGCACAGGCGCTGGCCTACGAGCGGAACGAGGTGCCCTCGCTCACCGGGTTCCTGCAATGGATGGAAACCGACGATCTTGAGATCAAGCGCCAGATGGACAGCGCGGGCGACCGCATCCGCGTGATGACGGTGCATGGCGCCAAGGGGCTGGAAGCGCCGATCGTGATCCTGCCCGACACCGCCAGGCGCGACATCCGGTTCAACGATGGTTTTCTGGTGCATCGCAATCAGGCGCTGTGGCGGGTGCGTCAGGATCAGATGCCGCAGATGGCGCGCAACATGCGCGAGGCGCTGAAAGACAGCCAGAAGGCCGAGCGCGACCGCCTGCTGTATGTTGCCATGACCCGGGCCGAGACATGGCTGATCATGGGCGCGGCGGGCGATCTGGGCAAGGATGGTGACGCCTGGTACGATCAGGTCGCCGCCGGGATGGCCCATTGCGGGCAGGTCGATCACGATTTCGGCTTTGGCGTGGGCAAGCGGTTGGAAAGCGGCGATTGGGCCGCACCGGTGGTGGCGGCCGATGCGCCTGTGGCGTCCGATACGCCCGCCCTGCCCGTTCTGTTCACTCGCCCTGCGCCTGAAGCGCCCATTGGGTTGCAGATCGTCAGCCCCTCGGATCTGGGCGGGGCCAAGGCGCTGCCGGGGGATGCCGGGCAGGACGAGGAGGCCGCCAAACGGCTGGGTCGTCAGATACACCTGTTGCTGGAGCATCTGCCCACGGTGCCGCAAGACGACTGGCCAGACAGCGCCCGCCTGATCCTTGGGAATGGCGCGGACCGGGCCGAAGAGGCCGCGTTCCATTCAATCTACGCCCATGCGGCAAAGGTTCTGTCCGCGCCCGATCTGGCCCATATCCTTGCCCCCGGCACGCTGGCCGAGGTGCCGTTGGTCGCGGCGCTGGACGGCACAAGAACCCTGAGCGGGGTCGTGGATCGGCTGGTGATCGACCCGGACTCGGTGCTGGTGGTCGACTTCAAATCCAACGCGACCGTTCCCGACCATCCCGAGCAGGTGCCCGAGGGCGTTTTGCGCCAGCTTGGGGCCTATGCCCAGGCGCTGCGCGCGATCTATCCGGGGCGACGGGTGGACACGGCCGTTCTGTGGACCGCAGAGGCCAGGCTGATGACCGTGCCCGAAACACTGACTTCGGCCGCCCTGACCCGGTTTTTGCAGACGGACACCGCAGGTTGATATTGGCCCGTTACACGATTGCGGCTATCAAGCGCGCAGGCAAACCGGGGTAAGGTCATGCGTGTATTGGTAACAGGCGGTGCGGGCTACATCGGGTCGCACACCATCGTTGAACTGCTGGCGCGGGGGCACGAGGTCTGCGTGGTGGACAATTTCGACAATTCCTCGCCGCTTGTTCTGGATCGCATCCGCGAATTGACCAACCGCGATTTCACCTTTCACGAGGCGGATGTGCGCGACACCGGGGCGATGTCGGTGATCCTGCAAGAGTTCGGTGCAGATGCGGTGATCCATTTCGCCGGCCTCAAGGCGGTGGGCGAGTCCGAGAAAGAGCCGCTGCGCTATTTCGACGTGAATAACGGTGGAACAGTGTCTCTTTTGCAGGCGATGGATGCGGCTGGCTGCGCCCGGATCGTATTTTCATCCTCGGCCACGGTCTATGGTGAGCCGGTGTACCTGCCGTTCGATGAAAACCACCCCTGCGCGCCCTCCAATGTCTATGGCCGCACCAAGCATGTGGCCGAATCCATTTTGCGCGACTGGCAGCATGCCAACCCCGACGCCTCGGTCGTGCTGCTGCGGTACTTCAACCCGGTGGGCGCGCATCCCTCGGGCCGGATCGGAGAGGACCCGCGCGATATTCCCAACAACCTGATGCCGTTCGTGGCGCAGGTGGCAGTGGGGCGGCGGGACAGGCTGTCGGTGTTTGGCGATGACTATGACACGCATGATGGCACCGGCGTGCGCGACTATATCCATGTGGTCGATCTGGCGCGGGCGCATATCGCGGCGCTGGACCATGCCGCCGAAAAAAGCGGCGCGCAGGCTTTCAACATCGGCACCGGGCAGGGCTATTCGGTGCTGGACATGGTGGCGGCATTCTCGCGCGCGTCGGGGCGCGACATTCCTTATGAAATCGTGCCGCGCCGCGCTGGTGACATCGGCACCTCGCTGGCTGATCCGGCGCTGGCCAACACGGTTCTGGGATGGCGCGCCACCCATGATCTGGACGATATGTGCGCCAGCACATGGGCCTGGCAATCGGCCAACCCGAACGGTTACGGGTCGGGCTGACGCGCGCGGCGACCCTGCACGCCGGGCGCCCATGAGCGGAACACCGTGGCGACCATCAGCCGGAAATCGGCGCAAATGTTGCGGCGGCGGGCATAGATCAGGTCAAGCGCCGCCTTGCGCGGGACGCAACGGCGGACATAGGTGTCCTCGGTCTGCGCGGCGGTCTGGCAGTCGTGCAAAAGCCGCTCTTCGGTGCGGTGATAGACCAGCGTGGCAAGACCGGTGATGCCCGGCCGACTTTGCAGAACATCGGCATAAAGGTCCGGGCACAGCTCGACATAGCGGCGCAGCGGGGGGCGCGGGCCGACAAAGCTGAGATCGCCGCGAAACACGTTCCACAGTTGCGGCAATTCATCCAGCCGCGCACGGCGCAGGATGTGGCCGGTGCGCGTGATGCGGTCGGCCTTGTCCCCGCCCGAGACACCGGAGTCGGTATCGACCACCCGCATGGTGCGGAATTTCCAAAGGTTGAAGGCGCGGTCGGGCGTGCGCATCCGCTCGGAGATATACAGGACCGGGCGGCCATCGGTCACCAGAATGGCGATGATCACGGCGATGATCACGGGCAGCAGAACCAGCGTCAGAAACACCACCGCGCCCAGATCGAAGATACGCTTCATCGGCGTCATGCGGCAGACCCCGCAAACAGGGCTGCATCGGCCAGCAGCGTGGCCGGATCGGTCGGACCGGGGTCAACGATGCGGCGCAGGCGCGACAGATCCAGAGCCACGGTATGACCCTGATGACCGGCATCGCGCCAGATCAGTCGCCGGTCGGCGGCACGCACCAGATCGGCCATGTCGATCACGCCCGCGTTGGCGACGTTCACCACCTCGGGCAGATCGGCCCGCGGGCAGGCCAGCAGCGCCTGCACCACCCGCCCCAGCGTTGCGTGATCCAGATAGCTGCGGCGCGGACCATGGCCGTCGGCAAAGCGGTCCATGGTGACCGGCCCGCCCCTGGCGATCGAGGCAAAGACGCTGTCGGCCCCGGCCACGTTGCCGATGCGCAGCGCGCAGGCGGCGGGTCCATCCGCATGGTCGGTGCACCATTCGTGCAACGCCTGCTCCATCGCCAGTTTCGCCGTGCCATAGGGGTTTGACGGGTTGGCCGCGTCTTCGGGCCGGGGGGCGGGATCAGGGACATAAACGGCGGCTGACGAGCAATGCAGCACGCGGTCCGCGCCCAGTGCGGCCCCCAGGTCCTGCGCGGCCAAGGCCAGAGCCGCGTTTTCAGTCAGATCACCAGCCCCTGGCACCACGCCCCACAGGGCCACGATGGCGGACACCTGCGCAGGCCCCGGCCACGGCTGCCCCGGTGACCAGACCAGATCGGCCCCCGGCGCGCGCGCCTGCCACAGCACATTCCTTGCCTCGCGCCACTGATGCCGCAATGCGCGCCCCAGCCGCCCGTTGCCGCCCAGCACCAGAATGATCCCCGGTCGCATCAATCGCGTCACTCTCCCCCGGTTTTTCCGCCAATCTCCGAATTTCGGGCTGTTTATCACCGCCGCCGGTCTGTAGAAAGCTGACAATTGCGATACGCTAAATTGCTCGGAGGGTCGGAATGCAACGTCTTGGAAGGTATCTTTTCCTGATACTGGTCGTGGCGCTTGTATCCGCCTGCACCCTGCCGCGCGGTGCTGCCCTGACGGGCGAAGTTCTGCGCGAGCGTGACAGGGACAACCCCACCTTTGCCGTGGTGCCCGTGACACGGGACAACGTTGCGCAACTGGCCACATGGCCGGTCACCGGGTGGTCGGGCAGCTATCACTGGCTGAACGGCACGCGCGGCCCCGAAAGCAACGTGATCCGCGTCGGCGACAAGATGAAACTGGTGATCTGGGACAGCAACGAAAACTCGCTGCTGGCCCCGGAAGGCGCGAAAACCGTCAATCTCGAAGAGATGGTTGTATCCCCAACCGGCGCGATCTTTGTGCCTTATATCGGCGAAGTCATGGTGCGCAACATGACCGTCACCGACGCGCGTCGCAAAATCCAGGAAGAGCTTGCGCCCAGCGTACCCTCGGTGCAGGTCCAACTGTCCCTCGAGGCGGGCAAGGGAAACTCGATCGATCTGGTTTCGGGCGTGGCGCGCCCCGGCACCTATCCGCTGCCGGACCGCAACAGCACGATCCTGTCGCTGATCGCACAGGGTGGCGGGATATCGGACAGCCTGGCCAACCCGCTGGTGCGGCTTGTCCGCGACGGGCGCAGCTATGAAATCCGGTCGGACCGGCTGTTTTCGACGCCCTCGGCCAATGTGGTTCTGCGCGGGGCCGATCAGGTCATCGTGCAAGAGGATGACCGCTATTTCATGGCGTTGGGTGCCACCGGAAGCGAGCGGCTGGTGCCGTTCGAGCAAGAGCACATCACCGTGCTCGAGGCGCTGTCGATCATCGGCGGGATCAATGAAAGCCGCGCCAACCCCAAGGGCGTGATCATCCTGCGCGAGTATCCCGCGAACATGCTGCGCAGCGATGGCAGCGGCCCGAACATGGCCCAGACGGTGTTCACATTCGACCTGACAACCGCCGACGGGCTGTTTGCCGCGCGCAAGTTCGCCGTGAACCCGAAAGACACCGTTCTGGCCACGGAATCGCCCGTGACGGCCACCCGAACGGTGCTTGGCCTGATCGGGTCGGTCTTTGGTGTGGTGAATACGGTCAGCAACTAGACCGAGGCGCAGCCCCGGGCCTGTCCCGGGGCGCGTCAGTTCTGGCCCGATCAGGTCTCGGACTGGATGGCGGCGGTCACATCGCCCAGAACGCGATCCAGCAGGGCCAGATCGATCGCCTCGCCCATCACGCGGATCAGCGGCTCGGTGCCCGATTTGCGGATCAGCAGACGGCCATTGACGCCCAGATCCTTTTCGCCCTTGGCAATCGCCTCTTGCACGCGATCGACCTCCAGCGGCGTCTTGCCCTGCGCATACCGCAGATTGATCAGCTTTTGCGGCACCGGATCGAACACGCGCATCAGGCGGCTGGCCTTTTGGTCGGTCTCGACCATCGCGGCCAGAAACTGCAGCGCCCCGATCAGCCCGTCGCCGGTGGTTGCGTAATCCGTCATCATGATATGGCCCGACTGCTCACCGCCCAGGTTGAAGCCCCCGGCGCGCATCCGCTCCACCACATAGCGATCGCCCACGGCGGTGCGTTCCAGCCCGATGCCCTTGGAATCCAGGAACCGTTCCAGCCCGAGGTTCGACATCACCGTGGCGACAAGCGCCTTGCCGGCCAGCCGCCCCTCGCCCGCCCAGCGCGCGGCGATCAGGCCCATGATCTGGTCGCCATCCGCGATCCTGCCGGCCTCGTCGATCAGGATCACCCGGTCGGCATCACCGTCCAGGCAGATCCCCAGATCGGCGCGGGTTTCGCGCACCCGGCGCGCGGCATTCTCGGGGTGGGTCGATCCGCAGTCTTCGTTGATGTTGAAGCCGTCGGGCTCGACCCCCATCGGGATCACCTCGGCGCCCAGTTCCCACAACACGGCGGGGGCGGTGCGATACGCGGCCCCGTTGGCGCAATCCAGTACGATACGCAGCCCGTCCAGCCGCTTGCCGCGCGGGAAAGTCGTTTTCGCATATTCCACATAGCGCCCGCGCGCATCCTCGAACCGCTTGGCGCGACCGATGTTCTCGGGGGCCGCCGGGGCCACGCCCTCGACCATCAGGCGCATGATGTTCGCCTCGGCCTCGTCCGACAGCTTGTAGCCATCAGGGCCAAAGAACTTGATCCCGTTGTCGCTGGCCGGGTTGTGACTGGCCGAGATCATCACGCCCAGATCGGCCCGCAGGCTGTTGGTCAGGTATCCCACGGCAGGCGTGGGCACCGGGCCCAGCAGAAACACGTTCATGCCGGTGCTGGTGAACCCGGCGGTCAGCGCGTTTTCGATCATGTAGCCCGACAGGCGCGTGTCCTTGCCAATCACCACGCGATGTTCCTGCTTGTCCTGCCGGAAATGGCGGCCAGCGGCCGCAGCCAGCTTCAGCGCCACCTCGGCTGTCATGGGCCATGTGTTGGCCCGTCCGCGAACCCCGTCGGTGCCGAATAGAGATTTTGACATATCGCCCCCGTTTTCGCCGTACCTGCGCGCATGGTCATAGGCCGATTGCGCGCGCCTGTCCAACATCCGTGTTGCTGACGCCGGGGATGGCACAGATTTCAGACACCTCTGAAACACGCCTTGAGTCCGGGTCAGCGCTCATCATGTCACATCATCGTGCACGTGCGGCCTTCTTGACGCTGTTGGACACGAGGCATACCCTTGAGCGCAACAGACATACGTTCAGGAGAACAATCCAATGGCCACCGTAGCCGTCACCGACGATACATTCGACGCCGAAGTGAAAAATTCCGACATCCCCGTCGTGGTGGATTTCTGGGCCGAATGGTGCGGCCCCTGCAAGCAGATCGGACCATCGCTCGAAGAGCTGTCAACCGAGATGGCTGGCAAGGTCAAGATCGTGAAGGTCGATGTCGACAGCAACCCCAACAGCGCCGCCGCCTTGGGCGTGCGCGGAATTCCTGCGCTGTTCATGTTCAAGGACGGGCAGGTTGTGTCCAACCGCGCAGGTGCCGCGCCCAAGGCCGCCCTGCAAAGCTGGATCGAAGGCGAGCTTTAACCCAAGCTTTCCGTCATGCGCAAAAGGGCGTCCCGTCCCGGGGCGTCCTTTTTTCGTGCTACACAGGCCAGCCCGCCCGGCGCAGGGCGATCGCGATCTGCGCCTCTGCCTCGGGCCGGCCTGCGTTGATCGACATCTCTTGCCAGAACCACCACAGGTAGCCCGCGTAATCCGGGCGCAGCTGGGGCAGGGCGGCATAGGCATCTGCCACCCCCAGTTCGGGCACATTGGCGGCGATGTGGTGGAAATCGACCTGCCCGAACAGGAGGGCGGGCTTTTCAAAGAAATACCCGTTGAACGCCGCGCTGGAGTTCTGCGTGGCGACATAGGCACAGGCGGGCAGGAACCGCTCCATCTGGCCTGTCTCGACGGTTAGGCGGGGGTGGGCGCGGGCCAGCGCGGCCAGCGCATCACGCTCGGGCTGGGAATACGCCTCCTTGGGGTGCAGGGTGGCAACCACAGGGCGCGGATCACGGGCCAGAACCGCTTCGATCATCGCCAGCGGCGACATCGACTGGAACGAGCGGTGCTCCAGCAACCGCCCCTGCAATGGCACGTAGACAAAGCCATCGTCGCGCGCGGTCAGACCGGGAAACAGCCGCTCGCGCCAGCGCCGGGCAAACCCATCCGCCTGCTTGCGCGGCACCTGCGCGGCATCGAAAGGACTGCGCGCCACATGCCACAACCAACGCTCGGCCACAGGCTCGATCCCCCAGAACGGATAATGATAGGCGCGGCGAAAGGTCAGGCCGCGCTCATTCGTGGGCGGGTCCATGTGAAACATCGCATAGCCCCGGCGCAGCGCGGATTTCGCCCGCTCGGTCGCGGTATCGGCGCGGTACTCCACGCGAAACCCCGCCGATTGCACGACGGATGCGATCTTGCCGATGAAATTGTGCTGCCCGGCCTGCGCGCTGCCACGCAGGCCGGGATCAAGATAGAACCGAAGGATGCGCGGCTGCTCCATGGTTTTTGGTAGCGGCGGGTGGTGGGGCGGGCAAGACCCCCGGCCTTGTTCCCCGGCGCGATGACCGCCATATAGGCCTCCAGACAAAGGAGGCCCGCAATGGCAGATGATCAATTCCCCGGCTGGCACGGCACCACCATCGTCGGTGTGCGCAAGGGGGGCCGCGTGGTCGTGGCGGGCGACGGGCAGGTCAGCTTGGGCCAGACCGTGATCAAGGGCAGCGCCCGCAAGGTGCGTCGCCTGTCACCCGGTGGCTATGACGTGGTCGCGGGCTTTGCCGGATCGACCGCCGATGCCTTTACCTTGCTGGAGAGGCTGGAAGCCAAGCTCGAGGCGACGCCCGGCCAGCTTCAGCGCGCGAGCGTGGATCTGGCCAAGGACTGGCGCACCGACAAGTATCTGCAAAAGCTTGAAGCGATGCTGATCGTCACCGACGGCAAGGACATGTACGTGATCACCGGCGCAGGCGATGTTCTGGAGCCTGAACATGACGTGGCCGCCATCGGATCGGGCGGCAATTTCGCCCTTGCCGCCGCGCGCGGCCTGATGGAGGCCGAAGGGCTGGACGCCGAGGCGATCGCCCGCAAGGCGATGGCGATCGCATCCGACATCTGCGTCTACACCAATGGAAACCTGACCGTCGAAACAATCGGTGGCTAAGAATTTTCCAAAATTCTTGGCAAAACTCTTGCAAGAGTTTTGCCCCCGGAAAGGACTGACATGACTGACCTGACCCCCTGCGAGATCGTATCCGAGCTGGATCGCTTCATCATCGGGCAAAAGGATGCCAAGCGTGCCGTGGCCGTGGCGTTGCGAAATCGCTGGCGGCGCAAGCAACTGTCCGACGACCTGCGCGACGAGGTGTATCCCAAGAACATCCTGATGATCGGGCCGACCGGCGTCGGCAAGACCGAGATCAGCCGCCGTCTGGCCAAGCTGGCCCGCGCACCCTTTATCAAGGTCGAGGCGACCAAGTTCACCGAGGTTGGCTATGTCGGGCGGGACGTGGAGCAGATCGTGCGCGATCTGGTCGATGCCTCGATCGCGATGACGCGCGAGCACATGCGCGAGGCTGTGAAATCGCGCGCGCACAAGGCCGCCGAAGAGCGTGTGATCACCGCGATCGCCGGAGAAGACGCCCGCGAAGGCACGCGCGAGATGTTCCGCAAGAAGCTGCTGGCAGGCGAGCTGGACGATACGGTGATCGAACTGGAGATCGCCGATACCTCCAACCCGATGGGGATGATGGATATTCCCGGCCAGCCCGGTCAGGCGGGTATGATGAATCTGGGCGAAATCTTTGGCAAAGCCTTCGGCCAGCGCACCGTCAAACGCAAGCTGACCGTCGCCGAAAGCCATGACGCGCTGATCGCGGAAGAGGCCGACAAGCTGCTGGATGAAGAGGTGGTGAAATCCACGGCCCTGGAAGCGGTCGAACAGAATGGCATCGTGTTTCTGGACGAGATCGACAAGGTCTGTGCCCGCAGTGACGCGCGCGGCGGCGATGTCTCCCGCGAAGGGGTGCAGCGCGACCTGCTGCCGCTGATCGAGGGCACGACCGTGTCCACCAAGCACGGGCCGGTGAAAACCGACCACATCCTGTTCATCGCAAGCGGCGCGTTTCACATCGCCAAACCGTCGGACCTGCTGCCGGAATTACAGGGGCGTCTGCCGATCCGCGTGGAACTGCGCGCGCTGACCGAGGATGATTTCGTGCGCATCCTGACAGAAACCGACAACGCGCTGACCCGGCAATACACCGCCCTGATGGCGACCGAGCAGGTCACGGTGGATTTCACCGATGACGGGATCGCCGCGCTGGCCAAGATCGCCGCCGAGGTGAACCAGGCGGTCGAGAATATCGGCGCGCGGCGGCTGTACACGGTGATGGAGCGTGTGTTCGAAGAGCTGTCCTTCGTGGCGCCTGACAAGGCGGGCGATGCGGTGACTGTGGATGCCGATTTCGTCGAAAAGAACCTGGGCGAACTGACCCGCAACACCGACCTGAGCCGCTACGTGCTGTAGCGACTCGGGCAAGACATCACGGCAGGGTGCGTTCCAGATACCGCAGCCAGTTTTCGTGGCAAAGCTTGTCGATCAGCGCGGCACCATAGCCCGCGTCGCGCATCCGTTGCACGAGGTTGGGCAGGTCGGCGGCGCTGTCCAGCCCTTCGGGCATTGGCGCGCCGTCGAAATCTGACCCAAGGCCGACATGATCCTCGCCGGCCAGCGCGATCATCCGGTCCAGATGCGCCATCGCGTGATCCAGCGCGCCCGCCGCGTCGCGCCGCCCGTCGGGGCGCAGGAACACTGTGCCGAAATTCAGCCCCACCATGCCGTTCGTTTCCCCGATCGCGCGCAACTGGTCATCGGTCAGGTTGCGGGCCGAAGGCGATATGCCATGCGCGTTGGAATGGGTGGCGACCAGTGCCGTGCCCTCATCCGCCACATCATAGAAGCCCTTCATCGTCATGTGGCTGCAATCCACCACCATACGGCGGCGCACGCATTCACGCACAAGCGCCCGCCCCGCATCGGTCAGGCCCGGCCCGGTGTCGCCATCTGACGGGAACCGGAACGGCACGCCATGGGCGAACGCCGTTGGCCGCGACCAGACCGGCCCGATGGATCGCAGGCCCAGATCATACAGAGCATCCAGACCTTCCAGATCGGGCCCGATGCATTCTGCCCCCTCCAGATGCAGCAGCATCGCCATCGGATCGCCCGCATCCCAGGCGCGGCGCAACTCGGCCCCCGTGCGGCACAGCCAGACCTGTCCGGCCGCATCCAGTTCCTGCGCGACGCGGGCCTGCCCCTGCACGATGTCCCATGCCAGTGCGCGATCCATCTGCGGGGGCAGGGGCGTGTCATAGGGCGGATTGTCGAAGATCGCGAGATCCAGCCCCGTCGCCGCATCCAGCGCGAACATGGCAAAGAACCCGCCGCCAAACCTGCCCGCCTTGGCCCGGGGGAGGGTGATGTGCCCCGGCGCCTCGGCGGCAAAGGCGTCGGTGGCCGGGCCGTCGCCCCGCCACAGGCGCAGCAGCGCGTCGTTATGGCCATCGAATATGCGAGGTGTCTGTGTCATGCGGCAAGTCCTGTCTGAGTTTCTCTGACAGTGGCGCAAATCGCGCGGCAGTGCCATGCCGTCTGGTATTCGCCCGATCCGCGACTTAGCTTGGCCGCGCCAGACCGTCGAGGATTTCCATGCGCCGCACCTTTGAACCAGTCTCTGCCCTGCGCGGAACGGCCCGCGCCGGTTGTGGGGCCCCAAAGGCCACCCGGCTGGCATCGCACGCGGTGGCACACCCCTGATGCGGCTGGACGGGTTTCTTGATTTCTTTCGGCTCAATGCGCCCTGGCTGACGGCGGGTGTTCTGCTGACCTTCATGTCCAGCTTTGGGCAGACGTTCTTTATCTCGCTGTTCGCCGGCGAGATACGGGCCGAGTTCGGGCTGAGCCATGGCGAATGGGGCGGGATTTATACGCTGGGCACAGGGGTGGCGGCGGTCATCATGGTCTGGGCCGGGGGGTTGACCGATCTGTTCCGGGTGCGCGCGCTGGCCCCCGTGGTGCTGCTGATGCTGGCTGGGGCCTCTGTCTGGATGGCCACGGCGCAGGCGGCGTGGATGCTGCCCGGCGTCATCCTTGCGCTGCGGTTCTGCGGGCAGGGCATGACAAGCCATCTGGCGGTGGTGGCGATGTCGCGCTGGTTCGTCAAGACGCGGGGCCGGGCGCTGTCGGTGGCGCTGCTGGGCTTTGCGGCAGGCGAGGCGCTGCTGCCAATCATCTTTGTCGGGCTGATGCCCATCCTTGGCTGGCGCAGCCTGTGGATGATCGCCGCCGGCATTGCGCTGCTGGGTATTCCGCTGCTCTTGCTGCTGCTGCGGCACGAACGCACGCCGCAATCCATGGCGCGCGAAAACCAGACGCCGGGGATGGACGGGCGGCACTGGACGCGCGGGCAGGCCCTGCGCCATCCGCTGTTCTGGCTGATGGTGCCCGCGTTGCTGGGGCCTGCTGCCTTCAACACCGCGTTCTTTTTCCATCAGGTCCATTACGCCGAGATCAAGGGGCTTGCGCATATCGAACTGGTGGCCCTGTTCCCCGTGTTCACGGTGATGAGCCTGACCGCCATGATCGTCTTTGGCTGGGCGCTGGACAAGGTGGGCACCGCGCGGCTGATGCCGTTTTTCCAACTGCCGATGGTGGCGGGGTTCATCGCGTTTTCGCTGGCCACCGGCACCGGCGGCGCGCTGCTGGGCCTGTTCTTTCTGGCGATCACGACAGGCGGCAATTCCAGCCTGGTCAACGCCTTCTGGGCCGAATTCTATGGCACGAAGAACCTTGGGTCGGTCAAGGCGATGGCCGCGGCGGTGATGGTTCTGGGCTCGGCCATCGGGCCGGGCGTCACCGGGGCGCTGATCGATTTCGGCATGGGGATCGAGACGCAGTACATCGGCGTTGCGCTTTATTTCGTGTTCACGTCGATCCTGATGGCCATCGGGATCGTCCGTGCACGGCCCAGCCTACCTGTGGCGGCGTAGATAGACGTAATAGGCCCCGTCGCCGCCATGGCTGATATGGGCCGGGGTGATCTGCAAGACCGCCTGCGACAGCGGCGGCATCGACAGCCATTGCGGCACCTGATGTTTCAGCAACCCGCGCCGCACCGGGATTGGCCCATGGCCATCGCGATCCTTGCCCTTGCCGGTGATCACCAGAACCAGCCGCCGCCCGTGGCTGTGCTGCGTCAGGATAAACCGGTTCAGCGCCCCGTGCGCGCGGTCCAGCGTCATGCCATGCAGGTCGATCCGCGCCTCGGGCACCAGCTTGCCCTTGCGCATCCTGCCGTGGGTCTTGCGATCCATCGCCACCGGCGCGCGGTCCAGTGTATCGCGCAAGGACGGGGCCAGATCATGCTTGCCGGTGATCGGTTGGGTGACCTGACCCATCGTGAACTCGGTGATCCGGGTCTGGCCCTGCGGGGGCTTGGCCGGCTTGGGCTTGGGTTGCGGGGTCTGATGGGTCTTGCGCTCGGGATGCAGGCGCTGCGCGGTCTCGGCCACCTTGCGCCAAAGCTCAACCTCGTCGGGGCGCAGGCGGCGGCGGGTCATTCCCCGCCCTCGGACAACAGGGCATAGGCCCGCTGGATCGGCAACAGCACCAGCATCCGCCCCGGATCGCGCAACCGCCCGGCGGCACGCCCGGCCTGATCGCCGGTGCCGAAAAAGATGTCGGCCCGTTGCGCACCCTTGATGGCCGATCCGGTGTCCTGCGCGATCATCAGACGGCGGATCGGGTTCTGACCCTCTTTTTCCACCCAGACCGGTGCGCCCAGCGGCACAAAGGCCGGATCAACCGCAACCGACCGCATCGTGGTGATCGAGCGGTTCATCGCGCCCAGGGGCCCGCGATCCGCCGGAACCTCGCTGACCTCGCGAAAGAAGACAAAGGACGGATTGTGCCACAGCAGTTCCTGCCCCTGTGCGGGATTGCGGCGCACCCAGTTCTTGATCACCTGCGCCGAGACCTGATGCGTCTGATAGATCCCGCGCCGCACCATTTCCTGCCCGACCGAGCGGTATTCGTGCCCGTTCTTGCCGCCATAACCAACACGGATCATCCGCCCGTCCGGCAAGCGTATGCGGCCAGACCCCTGAATTTGCAGGAAAAAGAGCTCGACCGGATCATCGACCCAGGCGATTTCAAGACCGCGGCCGCGCAAGACGCCGCCCTCTTCGATCTCGCGGCGCGAGACAAAAGACCCGCCGCGGGCTTCGGGTGGGGTGGCGTAGACCGGATAGCGATAGCGCGCATCCGGGCGCAGGGCGCCGTCAAGCTCGGGTTCGAAATAGCCTGTGAACAGCGCGTCCTTCCCGTCGCGGATCAGAACCGGGCGAAAGAACAGCTCGAAAAACGCACGGGGGTTTTCGATATTCTCGGCAACGGCACAAAGCGATGTCCAGTCAGGTTCGCGCCGGTCCATGCAGGTGTTGCGGAACGTGGTCAGCGCGGCGGCGTGATCGTCCTGTGCCCACCCTTCAAGGTCGGCAAAATCCAGCACCTCGAAGGTGGTTTCGGAGCTGGCGGGCTGTGTCATCATCACCCCCGCCAACAAGGCCACCCGCAAAGCCGCAAACATCACTCACCCGTGGCGACCAGTTGCCAGTTGGGATCGTCGCTGCCCATGACGCGCGCAAAGGTCCACAGATCGCGCTGGCGCTTGATCTCGCTCGGGTTGCCCTCGACCACGTCACCGGCGCTGTCGCGTACAACCGAAGTCAGCTCACCGACATAGCGGACCGTGACTTCGGCCTCGCGGGTGTCGGGATCGAACGTCGCCTCGTGCAGGGCCAGTTCGCGCAGGCCGACGAAATCGGCCTCGACCGTCAGGCCCTGCCGCTCGCGGGCTTCGACAACCTCGGCAAAGGCTTCGTAAATGTCATCGGACAGGAACGGCTTGATCTCGGCCATATTGCCGCGCTCGAACCCCATCAGGATCATTTCATAGGCTCCGCGCGCCCCTTGCAGGAAGTCGGCCACACCGAACGACGGTTCGATACGTTTCATCGCGGCCAGCGCCTTGGCGGTTTCGCTGCCTTCTTCGGCATGGTCGATGATGTCGTGGTCAGGCCCGCCTTCGATCACGGCGAAATCGGGCCGGCGCGAGTCGTTCGCGGTGCGCGGGTTTTCCACCTTCGGGCGTTCATACCCCTCACGTGTGCCCAGAACACTTTTCAGGCGCAGGATCAGGAACACGGCGATGCCGGCCAGAACCAGAAGCTGGAGAATGGGGTTGTTCATTGTATCCTCTTGGCAGGGCCATGGTAACAGGCGGTGTTGATCCCTATGTAGGTGAGCGACCGGGCCAAGTCCACCACGGCGCCGGTCAAAAGGAGGTGCCCATGTGGCTGTTCGTGGCATTCGTTGCCGTTCCGATCGTTGAAATCGCCCTGTTCATCCAGGTTGGCGGGCTAATCGGCATGTGGCCCACCTTGGGGATTGTCGTGCTGACAGCCGTGCTTGGCACGATGATGATGCGGGCGCAGGGTGCGCTGGCGATGCGTGACGTACAACGCAGTTTCAGTGATCTGCGCGACCCGACCGAGCCGCTGGCCCATGGCGCGATGATCCTTGTGGCAGGCGTTTTGTTGCTGACGCCGGGGTTTTTCACCGACGCCTTGGGCCTGTCGCTGCTGATCCCGCAGGTGCGCCGCGCGGTATTCGCTTATGTCGCAGCCCGGGTGAAGGTGCAGACCGTTCATTACGGGCAGGCCGGACCGGGGCCGCAGGGCCCGCGCGGCCCGCAGCCGGGCGGCAAAGACATCATCGACGGCGATTTTCACGAGGTTGACGAGGATGCCGCCCAGGTCGAGCCGCCAAAACGGCCCACGCATCGCCCGTCAGGCTGGACCAAGCATTGAGGCCCATGTGGCATCCTGCTAAGACATCTGGCAACGAAAACCTCTTGGAGTGCATATAATGGCCGAAAACGAATTGCCCGAGGGCCAGCAGGCGCAGCCGCAGGCACAACCCCAGGTCAAGATGAGCGTGATGACGCAGTTCATCCGCGACCTGTCGTTTGAAAACATCCTGTCGCAAAAGGGTGTGCAGGGCGAAGTGCAGCCCGATGTTTCGGTGCAGGTCAATCTGGATGCGAAAAAACGCACCGCCGATCACCAGTTCGAAGTGGTGATGAAGCTTCAGATCGAATCCAAGGCCAAGGAAAGCGATCACAAGCTGTTCCTGATGGAGCTCGAATATGCCGGCGTGTTCCACATCGAGGGCGTGCCCGAAGAGCAGATGCATCCCTTCTTGCTGATCGAATGCCCGCGGATGCTGTTCCCCTTTGTCCGCCGGATCGTCTCGGACATGACACGGGATGGCGGGTTCCCCCCGCTGAACCTGGAAACCATCGATTTCGTGCAGCTGTACCGCAACGAATTGCTGCGTCGCCAGCAGGCACAGCAAACCAACGGGCAGGTCGGCACCGCCTGATCCGTCAGCCCAGTTTCGACCACAGCGCGCCGTCGCCCATTGCCTTGACAAAGGCGTCATGGGCGGCGGCTTCTTCTTGCGTGATGCGCGGGGGCAGGGGCGTCGGGCGCGGCTGCGGCTTCCACGTAGTGCCCGCGATACTGCTGCCGTCGGTGTTCACGCTGGCCAGCGCGAAATCCGGCTGCCGCCCGCCGATCAGTTCAAGATAGACCTCGGCCAAGATTTCTGAGTCGAGCAGCGCGCCGTGCAGCGTGCGCGAGGTGTTGTCGATCCCGAACCGGCGACACAGCGCATCCAGCGAGGCGGGCGAGCCGGGGAATTTCTGCCGCGCGATGGCCAGCGTATCCACCGCCCGCGCCCAGGCCAATTCGGGCAGGCCGATCCAGCGCAGCTCGGCATTCAGGAATTTCATGTCAAAGGCCGCGTTGTGAATCACCAGCTTGGCGTCGCCGACAAAGTCAAAGAATGCGCGGCCCACATCCTTGAACAGCGGCTTGTCGCGCAATGTCACCTCGCCGTCGCGGGGCGGTCGTGGGTTGGCCAGCAGATCGGGGCCGATACCGTGAATACCGAACGCGCCTTCGGGCATGTCACGCTGCGGGTTGATATACTGGTGATAGGTGCGACCCGTCGGCATGTGGTTCAACAGCTCGATCGCGCCGATTTCCACGATCCGGTCGCCCTGATCGGGTTCAAATCCGGTGGTTTCGGTATCAAGAACGATTTCACGCATCTGCTGCCATCCTCTTGCGTATGTCTGCGATCACATCCTGCACCTGCGCGCGGGCATGCTCGATCGTGTCGGTCAGTATCACGTAGTCCGCGCGGGCACGCTTTTCCGCATCCGGTGTCTGCTTTGCCCGGATCGCGTTGAACTGATCCTCGGTCATGGTGCCACGATCCAGCACGCGGGCGCGCTGCGTGTCGGCATCGGTGCTGACAACGGCCACCGCATCCACCCGCGCCTCACCGCCGGTTTCGAACAACAGCGGGATATCGAACACAAGGATATCCGCCTGCGCCTGTGCGGCAAAATCTGCCCGGTCCTGCGCCACCAACGGATGCACGATGGACTCGATCCGTTTCAACGCATCCGCATCCTGCGCGATGATATTTTTCAGCGCATCGCGCGACACCGCACCATCCTGTATCGCATCGGGAAAGGCGGCTGCCATTGGCGCAACCGCCGCCCCGCCGCTGGAATAGAGCCTGTGCACGGCGGCATCCGCATCCCAAACGGCACAACCTTGTTCGGCGAACAGCCGCGCCGTGGTGGATTTGCCCATGCCGATGGAGCCGGTCAGACCAAGACGGAATGTCATCGCAACGCTGCCGCCCGCGCCGCCGCATCGACCTCCGGGCGCACGCCGAACCAGCGTTCGAACGCCGGCACCGCCTGATGCAGCAGCATACCCAGACCATCGACGGTGATGCATCCCATTTCTTCGGCGGTTTTCAGAAGCCGAGTTTGCAGCGGGGCGTAGACCAGATCGGTCACCACCGCGCCCTTTTGCAACCCGTCCAGCGGCACGCGCATCTCGGGCTTGCCGATCATGCCAAGGCTGGTGGTGTTGACGACCGTTGCCGCGTCTTCCAGCATGTTGCCCGCCTGCACCCAATCGACAACCTGCAACCGCTTGCCGAAATCGGCTTGCAGGGCTTCGGCGCGGATACGGGTGCGGTTGGCGATCAGGATCTCGGGCACGCCCACGTCCAGCAGCGACGCGATCACCGCCCGCGCCGCACCACCGGCCCCCAGCACCGCGGCCGGCCCTGCCTGCGGCCGCCAGTCGGGCGCGCCCTGTCGCAGGTTTTCGATAAAGCCGTATCCGTCTGTGTTGTCGGCGTGAATCTTGCCGTCCTTGCGAAAGATCAGCGTATTCGCCGCCCCGATCAGCGTGGCGCGGTCGGTGACCAGATCGGCAATCTCCATCACCTTTTCCTTGTGCGGAACGGTGATGTTCGCGCCGACAAACCCGGCTTTGGGCAGGGTCTGGATCACCTGCGCCAGATTTTCGGGGGCCACCTCCATAGGAATGTAGAACCCAGGCAAGCCGTGGGTTTTCAACCAATGCCGATGCAGTTGCGGTGATTTGGAATGGGCGATGGGCGTGCCGATCACCCCCGCCAGCGGAATGCGCGTTTGCGTCATTGTTGCAGATCCCCTCGCAGCGTCAGATAGGACAAGAGTTCCAACAGCGGCATACCCAATACCGTAAAGTAATCGCCTTCGACGCGGGAAAACAAGCGCACGCCTTCCTCTTCCAGCTTGTAGGCCCCCACGCTGTCACCGATGCCCGGCCAGTTGCGGGACAGGTATCCATCCAGGAACGTATCCGAAAACTCGCGCATCATCAGCCGCACGGTGCCCACATGCCGCCAGATCGGCTGCCCGTCCTCGACGATCACCGCCGCCGACAGCAGCTGATGCCGCTGCCCGCGCAGGGCGCGCAGCTGGTCGCGGGCGTCGTCGACACTGATGGGTTTCGACAGGATGCGACCATCGAAGCTCAACACCTGATCGCAGCCGATCACCAGTGCGCCGGGCCTCTTGTCGCTGATCTTGCGCGCCTTCATCTCGGCCAGCGTGTCGGCGATATCGCGGGGGCTGGCCTGTTCTACCAGCAGGGCGTCGCGGATCATCTCCTCGTCCACGCGCGCGACCTGAACATCGAAATCAACGCCTGCGCGCTCCAGCATCTGACGCCGGATGGACGAGCCCGAGGCAAGGATCAGTTTTTGCGGCATGTGGATAACCCGGTGGGGAACGTTAAGGGGTTCTTAAGGATAAAATCGGGGCAAATCCACCGCTGCGGCACACCGGTGGAAAACCCACATCATCCAACCGCCCTCGGACCCGCTCGCCCACCTGTGAAAAGGATAACCGGGCCCAGGTGGACAACGCGGACCGAAACGTTCGGCGCACAGGGTTTTCCACAGACTCAAAACAGTTACAATCTAATTAACTAACTGAAAATATTTTCATATTTGACACATCCCCCGATCTTAACCTTCTGTGGGCAAAAACTGTCCCGTTGTGGGAAAGAGACGGATAACCACGTTATCCACTGCTCCGGTGACCCCCATCTAAATCTTCATCTCTTTTCTTATATCTATATTGATATTAAGAGGGCAGGATCGCTTGAAAGGCTTTCCATGTCCGATCTGCTTGCCCTGCTTTATCCTTGGAACAAGGCCATTCACATCATGGCCGTGATCACCTGGATGGCGGGCATCTTTTATCTGCCCCGTCTGTTCGTTTATCACGCCGAACAGGCCACGGTCGGCGATGCCCGCGACGAGGTGTTTCGCGTCATGGAACACAAACTGCTGCGCTACATCATGAACCCGTCGATGATTGTGGTCTGGGTGTTCGGCCTGGCGCTGGTTGCCACACCCGGGATCGTCGACTGGGGCATGGTCTGGCCCTGGGCCAAGGCGATATCGGTTCTGGCGATGACGTGGTTTCACATGTGGCTCTCGGCGCGGCGCAAGGAGTTTGCCGCCGGACAGAACCAGATGGCCGGGCGGCGATACCGGCTGATGAACGAGGTGCCGACGATCCTGATGATCGTGATCGTGCTGTCGGTGGTCATCAAGTTCTGAGTTTGACTTGGGGCCGTGGCAGGCGTATACCGCACGCCAAGTCGCCCGTCCGGGCGGATATCTTCCACTTACAGAACTGACCATGTGCCGTACACGGCAGGCATGGTCGCGCAAGGTATATCCCGATGTCCGAGAACCGTTTGAATCTGGCCGAGCTCAAGGTCAAAAGCCCCAAAGACCTGCTGGCGATGGCCGAAGAGCTGGAAATCGAAAACGCCTCGACCATGCGCAAGGGCGACATGATGTTCCAGATCCTCCGCGAAATGGCGGATGAAGGCTGGGAAATCGGCGGCGATGGCGTGCTTGAGGTCCTGCAGGACGGTTTCGGTTTCCTGCGCAGCCCCGAAGCCAACTACCTGCCCGGCCCCGATGACATCTATGTCTCGCCTGACATGATCCGGCAGTTTGCCCTGCGCACCGGCGATTCGATCGAAGGCGTGATCCGTGCGCCAGACGATCAGGAACGGTATTTCGCCCTGACCAGCGTCGAGAAGATCAACTTCGAGGACCCGGAAAGGGCCCGTCACAAGATCGCGTTCGACAACCTGACGCCGCTCTATCCCGACGAGCGGCTGAAGATGGAGATCGAGGATCCGACGATCAAGGACCGCACCGCTCGGATCATCGACCTGGTGGCCCCCATCGGCAAGGGCCAACGGTCGCTGATCGTGGCGCCGCCGCGTACGGGTAAGACTGTGATCTTGCAGAACATCGCCCGCTCGATCGAGGTAAACCACCCCGAAATCTATCTGATCGTGCTGCTGATCGACGAACGTCCCGAAGAGGTGACCGACATGCAGCGCAGCGTGAAGGGCGAGGTCGTGTCGTCAACCTTTGACGAACCTGCCACCCGCCACGTGGCTGTTTCGGAAATGGTGATCGAAAAGGCCAAGCGTCTGGTCGAACATAAGCGAGATGTTGTTATCCTTCTCGACTCGATCACAAGACTTGGTAGGGCATTCAACACGGTCGTGCCCTCGTCGGGCAAGGTTCTGACCGGCGGCGTGGATGCCAACGCGCTGCAACGGCCAAAGCGATTCTTTGGTGCGGCGCGGAACATCGAAGAGGGCGGATCGCTGACCATCATCGCCACTGCGCTGATCGACACCGGCAGCCGAATGGACGAGGTGATCTTTGAAGAGTTCAAAGGCACCGGCAACAGCGAGCTGGTTCTGGATCGCAAGATCTCGGACAAGCGGGTGTTCCCGGCCATCGACATCCTGAAATCCGGCACACGCAAAGAGGAACTGCTGATCGACAAATCCGATCTGGCGAAAACCTATGTGCTGCGCCGGATTCTGAATCCGATGGGCACCACGGATGCAGTTGAATTCCTGCTGTCGAAGATGAAACAAACCAAGACAAACGCGGAATTCTTTGATTCCATGAACACCTGACGCGGCCCGCCGCAGTAAGGATTGCGAAATGGACACGATTTTCGCCCTTGCCACAGCCGCTGGCAAGGCTGGCATCGCGGTGATCCGCGTGTCCGGCCCGGGCGCGTTTCTGGCGTGTGAGCGTATCGCCGGGGATGTGCCCGCACCCCGCCGCGCCAGCCTGCGCAGACTGCGGGACGCGGGCGGCGACGTTCTGGACGAGGCGCTGGTGATCACCTTTGCCAAAGGCCACAGCTTTACCGGCGAGGACGTTGTCGAGCTTCACTGCCACGGCTCTGTCGCGATCACCTCGGCCGTGCTGCGGGCATTGGGGGAGATTGACGGGTTGCGTATGGCTAACCCCGGCGAGTTCACGCGCCGGGCATTGGAGAATGGTCGCTTGGATCTGACCCAGGTCGAGGGCCTGGCCGATCTGATCGAGTCCGAAACCGAGGCGCAGCGCAAGCAGGCGCAACGCATCCTGGACGGGGCCATCGGGGCGCAGGCCGAGGCGTGGCGCCGCGACCTTATTCGTGCGGCGGCTTTGCTGGAAGCGGTCATTGATTTCGCGGATGACGACGTGCCTGAGGATGTCTCGCCCGAGGTTCTGGACCTGACCAAGCGGACCCGAGGCGACATCGAGGTGCAATTGCGCGGGATCGATGCGGCCGAACGGGTGCGCACGGGGTTCGAGGTGGCAATCGTCGGTGCGCCGAACGTCGGGAAATCCACTCTGTTGAACGCGCTTGCTGGGCGCGAGGCTGCGATCACATCCGAGTTCGCAGGCACGACACGCGATGTGATAGAGGTACGGATGGACCTGGGTGGTTTGCCGGTGACGGTCCTGGATACCGCAGGCCTGCGCGACACGCAGGATCATGTCGAGGGGATCGGCATTGCCCGCGCGCGCGAGCGCGCAACCGCGGCGGACTTACGGGTTTTCCTGCTGGATGGCGACGCGCCTGATTTGCCGCCGCTGCCCGGAGACATCGTGGTTCAGGCCAAGGCCGATCTGCGCGGAACGGGTGTGTCGGGTTTGACGGGGCAGGGGATCGGACAGCTCGTTTCCGATATCACGACCTGTCTGCAAGAGCAGGCTGGTCAGGCCGGGCTTGCATCGCGTGAACGGCATCGCCTTGCGCTGGCACAGGCGATAACCGGCCTGCAGGCCGCCGAATCGCATGTCAGAATCGGCGCGGACCGTTATGATCTGGCGGCAGAAGAATTGCGCAATGTCGTGCGGGCGCTGGAATCTCTGGTTGGTCGCATTGATGTTGAAAACCTGCTGGACGAAATCTTTGCCAGCTTTTGCCTTGGGAAGTGAGGAGTGTTTCACGTGAAACATTTTGACTTCGACGTTCTCGTCGTCGGTGGGGGACATGCCGGTGCGGATGCCGCCCATGCGGCCGCACGCATGGGGGCGCGCACGGCGCTGATCACGCTGCGGCGTGAGGCGATCGGTGTTATGTCCTGCAATCCGGCGATTGGCGGTCTGGGCAAAGGGCACCTGGTGCGAGAGATCGATGCGCTGGACGGTGTTATGGCGCGGGTCGCGGACAAGGCTGGTATCCAGTTTCGACTTCTGAACCGGCGCAAAGGTCCCGCCGTTCAAGGCCCGCGAGCGCAATCTGACCGCAAGATCTATCGCACGCAGATGCTGATGGAGATGGAAGAACAGCCCAACCTGACGATCATCGAAGGTGAAGCCACCGATTTCCTGATGGAAGGTGTTCGCGTCACGGGGCTGCAACTGTCGGATGGCAGCGAACTTTGCGCAAAAGCTGTTGTGCTGACCACCGGAACATTTCTGCGCGGCATGATCCATATCGGGGACTTGTCGCGCCCGGGCGGCCGTATGGGTGACAAGCCCTCGGTGCGGTTGGCTGAACGGATTGACAGCTTCGGCCTGCCGTTGGGACGCTTGAAAACCGGCACGCCCCCGCGGCTGGATGGACGCACGATTGCCTGGGACAAGCTCGAGTCGCAGCCCGGGGATGATGACCCTGTGATGTTCTCGTTCCTGTCAAAAGCCCCTTTTGTGCGTCAGGTGTCTTGCGGAATCACGCACACGAATGAGCGCACCCACGCGATTATTCAGGACAACCTGTCGCGCTCGGCCATGTATGGCGGGCATATCGAAGGGGTTGGGCCCCGGTATTGCCCTTCGATCGAGGACAAGGTGGTGCGTTTTGCCGACAAGACCTCTCACCAGATTTTTCTGGAACCAGAGGGGTTGGACGATCACACGATTTACCCCAACGGAATCTCGACTTCGTTGCCCGAAGATGTGCAGCACGCGTATGTTCAGTCAATCGTAGGATTGGAGCAAGCGGTGATCCTGCAGCCCGGCTATGCGATCGAATATGACTATGTCGATCCTCGCGCGCTTGATCTGCGGCTGGCGGTCAGGGAGGTGCCGGGTCTGTATCTAGCCGGTCAGATCAACGGAACCACCGGATATGAAGAGGCTGCAGCGCAAGGCTTGGTCGCCGGACTGAACGCGGCGGCAGAGGCTTTGGGGCGCGACCCCATCACATTCAGCCGCGCGGACAGCTACATCGGCGTGATGATCGACGATCTGACGACCCGAGGCGTGACCGAGCCATATCGCATGTTCACCTCGCGTGCCGAATTCCGCCTGTCGCTGCGTGCGGACAACGCCGATCAGCGCCTGACACCGAAAGGGATTGAAATAGGATGTGTCGGTGAAATCCGACGCGCCGCGTTCGAAGCAAAGCGGGAACGCTTGGTTTCCGCCAGGCAGCGGCTGGAGGCGGAGACATACACGCCGCGACAACTCGCTGGTCTGGGTCTGACAGTCAATCAGGATGGCGCGCGCAGAAGCGGCTTTCAACTGCTGTCGTTCCCCGATGTCGGGTTTGACCATCTGATCATGCTCGATCCGTCGTTTGCAGATATCGACGCCGAGACGCGCGAGCAACTGGCGCGGGACGCGCTTTATGCGAACTACATTGACCGGCAGCAGCGTGACGTCGATGCGATGAAACGGGATGAGCAGCACGAGATTCCGACGACATTCGATTTTGTCGCAATCGATGGTCTGTCCAACGAGCTAAAGACAAAGCTTGCAAAGTCGCGCCCGGCGAATCTTGCCCAGGCAGCGCGGATCGACGGGATGACGCCAGCAGCATTGACCTTGATTCTGGCGCGGTTGCGGCGTGACAAGCGCGAGAGATCCGCGTGATGCAGGCCGCACAGCACAGCAATGTTTCACGTGAAACAATGGATCGTCTCGTGCGATACGTCGATCTGCTGGAAAAGTGGAACCCGCGCATCAATCTGGTGGGTAAATCTACGCTCAAGGACGCCTGGACACGACATGTGGTTGATTCCCTGCAAATCTTGGCATTGGCACCAACCGAATGGACGCATTGGGCCGATCTTGGCAGCGGTGGTGGGTTTCCCGGGCTTGTAGTTGCCATTGCCGCGATGGATCAAGCCGAAGGGCGGACCGTAACCTTGGTGGAAAGCGATCAGCGCAAATGCGCTTTTCTGCGCACGGTGATTCGCGAAACAGGCGCCCCGGCACAGGTCATCGCCGCGCGAATTGAGGATATCGAACCCTTGAAAGCGGATGTGATTTCCGCCCGTGCGCTAGCAGATCTATCGACGCTGCTGGGCTTTGTGCAGCAACATGGCACCGTGGACTGCACGGCCTTGTTTCAAAAAGGCGAAACATGGCAAAGAGAACTGTCGCAGGCGCAAGCGCAGTGGGCATTCACCAACACGCCGTATAAAAGTGAAACCGAAGAGAAATCCGTCATTCTGAGGATCCAAGGAGTTGCCCGTGTCTGATCCGACCCGCCCGCCGGGGCCGCGTATCATCGCAGTCGCAAATCAAAAGGGTGGCGTGGGCAAAACCACGACCTCGATCAACCTGGCTGCAGCCCTGGTGGCGCAAGGGCAGCGTGTTCTGGTGATTGATCTGGATCCGCAGGGCAACGCCTCGACCGGTTTGGGGATCGAGGTGGATGACAGGGCGTTCACGACCTACGAACTGCTGCTCGAGGATATCGACCTGACACAGGTTGTTCTGGGCACGGCAACCGACGGTCTGTATATCGTCCCGGCCACGATTGATCTCAGTTCCGCGGACATTGAACTGATCGCGAATGAAAAGCGCAGTTTCCTGCTGCATGACGCGCTTAGGCAGCATGCGATGGATGACTTCAACCTCGATTATATCCTGATCGACTGTCCACCATCGCTGAACCTTTTGACGGTCAACGCAATGGTGGCCGCGCATTCCGTGCTGGTTCCCCTGCAGTCCGAGTTCTTTGCACTCGAAGGTCTGTCGCAACTGATGCTGACCATCCGCGAAGTGCGTCAGACCGCGAATTCCACCCTGCGAATCGAAGGTGTTGTGTTGACCATGTATGATAGCCGCAACAGGTTGAGTCAGCAGGTCGAACAGGACGCGCGCGACAATCTCGGCGAACTGGTGTTCAAGACCGTGATTCCTCGCAATGTGCGCGTGTCCGAGGCGCCGTCCTATGCGCAATCGGTGCTGGACTATGACCCGGGATCAAAGGGCGCGCAGGCCTATCTGGCTCTGGCGCAGGAAATTCTGCAAAATCACGCGAAACTGGCTGCTTAAAGGGGGCACATGATGGACAAGAAACCCAAACCGCGCGGGCTGGGCCGTGGATTGTCTGCCCTCATGGCCGACGTCGCCCCTGAAGAGCAGGTGAGCACACCGCGCCGTCCCGACATGATGGTCGCAATCGAGCGTGTGCATCCCAATCCCGATCAGCCACGTCGCAGCTTCACGCCCGATCAACTGGAAGAGCTGGCCGCCTCGATCCGCGAAAAGGGCATTATCCAGCCCCTGATCGTGCGCCCGCGCCCCGGTGATGAGGGCGCATTTGAAATCGTGGCGGGCGAACGGCGCTGGCGTGCCGCGCAAATGGCGCAACTGCACGAGATTCCGATTCTGGTGCGCGATTTTGACGACACCGAGGTTCTGGAAGTCGCAATCATCGAGAACATCCAGCGCGCCGACCTGAACCCGGTTGAAGAAGCCGCAGGCTACAAGGCGCTGATGGACAAGTTTGGGCACACTCAGGAAAAGCTATCCGATGTTCTGGGCAAAAGCCGCAGTTATATCGCCAACCTGGTACGCCTGTTGAACTTGCCCGACGAGGTGCAGGGCTATCTCCGCGAGGGCAAGATCTCTTCCGGTCATGCGAGGGCGCTGATAACAGCGGATGATCCGGGGTCTCTGGCGCGGCAGGTCATCCAAAAGGGTCTGTCGGTGCGCGATACGGAAAAGCTGGCGAAGAAGCCGATCGCAGGCAGCACTGAACAGGGCACAAAAACGCGGACCAGGACGCCGAGCGAAAAAGATGCCGATACCAAGGCGCTCGAAGGCGATCTGGGGGCCAATCTGGGCATGAAGGTCGAAATAAACCACGATACCGGGCAGGAATCGGGTCGATTGACGATCAGCTATGCCAACCTCGATCAACTGGATGATCTGTGTATGCGCCTGTCGACTACGCGCTAGGTCGCGACCAGATAAAGATCAGGACGCAGCACAGGGTGACCGCCTGAATGGCCAGAATTTGCCATCGCAGGCCCAATGCCAAAGAAATGGTGAACACCACGGCGATGGACAACGTCGCCAAACGCTTGCCCCGCAAGCTTATCGCGCCTCGATCCTGCCAATCGGCGATTGGCGGACCGAAGGTGGGATGCGCCAGCAGCCAGTGATGCAGTCGCTCGGACGAGCGGGAAAAACAGTACGCTGCCAACAGCATGAAGGGCACCGTGGGCAGCAACGGCAAAACCGCCCCGATCAACCCCAGGGCAACCGATAACACCCCAAGACTGGCCCAGACGATGCGCATGATCTAATCCGTCAATAGCTGCTCAAGCACCGCATTCAGAACCATCCGCCCCTGCGGCGTGACGCGCAGATGGATGGAGCCATGATCGATCATGCCCAGATCCATCAAATAGCGTAGTTTGGCCTCGGGCAAAGCGTGACCCGCCAGCGCCTCGTATCTGCGCGGATCTATG
Organism: Lacimonas salitolerans; assembly: GCF_042677865.1. Classification (NCBI taxonomy): domain Bacteria; kingdom Pseudomonadati; phylum Pseudomonadota; class Alphaproteobacteria; order Rhodobacterales; family Paracoccaceae; genus Lacimonas; species Lacimonas salitolerans. Next base: position 54,405 of record NZ_JBHUDD010000160.1, read on the forward strand.
CCATCGGTCAGGCGCAGGCCCATCAGCAGAAACTCGACCGCCTGATCTTCGCGGGGCAGGGCGGTCAGCGCCTCGTCAGCGTTGCCCGCTTCGGCCTGCGCCAGCCATTTGCCCGGCATGCGCCATTGTTCGGTCGCGTGGCGCTGACCATTCAGGGTCAACCGCCCATGGGCTCCGGGGCCGATCCCAAGGTAATCGCCATAGCGCCAATAGAGACTGTTATGCCGCGACTCTGCACCGGGCAGCGCATGGTTCGACACTTCATAGGCCGGCATGCCTGCCGCGTCACAGATTTCCTGCGTCGCCTGATACATGTCTGCCGACAGGTCATCGGGCGGTAACCCGCGCAGCTTGCCCGCGTTATAACGGTCGCCAAAGGCGGTGCCCTGCTCGATGGTCAGTTGATACAGTGACAGGTGATCCACCGCCATCGACAGCGCCTGACGCAGTTCATCCTGCCAGTCGGACAGCGTCTGATCCTGCCGGGCATAGATCAGGTCAAAGCTGACGCGATCGAATTGCGCCCGCGCGATGTCAAAGGCGGCGCGGGCTTCTTCAACCGTGTGAATACGGCCCAACCGAACCAGGTCGCGGTTGTTCAAGGCCTGAATCCCCATCGACACGCGGCTGACGCCTGCCTGCGCGTAACCGGCAAAGCGCCCCGCCTCGACCGAGCCGGGGTTTGCCTCCAGCGTCACTTCCATGTCGTTGGCGGTGGGCCAGTGATGCCGGATACGGCCCAGTATACCCCCCACCACATCCGGGTTCATCAGGCTGGGCGTGCCACCACCAAAGAAAACCGACGTCAGAACCCGCCCCGGCACCATCGCAGCCAGCCGGTCGATCTCGGCAATATAGGCTCTAAGCCAGCGGGATTGATCGATTTCACGTGAAACATGGCTGTTGAAGTCGCAATAGGGGCATTTGGCCTGACAAAAGGGCCAATGCAGATACAGGCCAAAGCCACCGTTCTGCCAATCCTCAGTCAAAACAACCCGCTACCAGCTTGGCAAAGGCATCCGCGCGGTGGCTGATGCGGTTTTTTTCCCAACGGTCCATCTCGCCAAAGGTCACGTCATACCCGTCCGGCACAAAGATCGGATCATACCCGTGCCCCTGATCGCCGCGCATGGGCCAGACGACGCGCCCGGCCATGACACCTGGGAATACCTCATCATGGCCATCGGGCCACGCCAGAACCAGCGTGCAGCAAAACCGCGCGGTCCAGGGTTCAGGCGCGCCGCTGGCCTGCAACGCGTCATGGGCGCGGATCATCGCCATGACGAAATCGCGACCCGTCTCTGTTTCGGCCCAATCGGCGGTATAGACGCCGGGCGCGCCGTCCAGCGCATCAATCTCGATGCCGCTGTCATCGGACAGGGCGGGCAGTCCGGTGGCTTGCGCCGCGGCATGGGCCTTGATCCGGGCATTCTCGACGAAGGTCGTGCCATCCTCGACCGGTTCGGGCAGGTCCATGTCGGCAGCGCCCGCCACCGACACGCCAAAAGGCTCCAGCAAGGCGGAAATCTCTTCCAGCTTGCCATTGTTGTGGGTGGCGACCAGCAGGCGGTCGCCCTGAAACCGCCGGGTCATCCCACCGCCGCCAGTTGCGCCGCGACCAGTTCGGACACGCCTTTTTCGGCCAGATCCAGCAGTTCGTTCATCTGCGCGCGCGAATAGGTGGCACCCTCGGCGCTCATCTGCACCTCGATCAGGCGGCCATCGGCCAGCATAATGAAATTGCCGTCAACGCCGGCCTCGGAATCCTCGGGGTAATCCAGATCCAGCACCGGCTGCCCCGCATAGATGCCGCAGGACACCGCAGCGACCGGCGAGATCAGCGGATCAGAAATGACATCGCCCGCTTTCATCAGCTTGTTGACCGCCAGTTTCAACGCGACCCAGCCGCCGGTGATCGACGCGCAGCGCGTGCCGCCATCGGCCTGAATCACATCGCAATCCACGGTGATCTGCTTTTCCCCCAGCGCCACGCGATCCACCCCCGCCCGCAGAGAGCGCCCGATCAGCCGCTGAATCTCTACCGTGCGGCCGCCTTGCTTGCCCGCTGTCGCCTCGCGCCGCATCCGGCTGGTGGTCGACCGGGGCAACATGCCGTATTCCGCCGTGACCCAGCCCAGCCCCGATCCCTTGATAAAGGGCGGCACGCGGTCCTCGATCGTCGCGGTGCACAGCACATGGGTGTCGCCCATGCGGATCATGCAAGACCCCTCGGCGTGTTTCGTGACCCCGGTTTCGATTGAAACCGGACGCATTTCGCTTAACTGTCTTCCAGACGGGCGCATGGTGTCTCCTCACTTTGCCCCTGTGGGATACAGGCGCGGCGGGCCAATACGCAACCCCGATTGACCTTTGGGGCAACTGCCCTTTAATGGCCTCTTGGCTGAAGGTGCGATCATGCAGGACGACAGCAACATACTGGCAGAAATGAACGACCGCTCGCGCGAGGTGTTTCGCCGCGTGGTCGAAGGATATCTGGAAAGCGGCGACCCCGTGGGCAGCCGCACCCTGACCCGCAGCATGAGCGAAAAGGTCAGCGCAGCCACCGTGCGCAATGTCATGCAAGACCTTGAATACATGGGTCTTTTGGGCAGCCCCCATGTCAGCGCCGGGCGCGTGCCAACGCAGCTTGGCCTGCGCATGTTCGTCGATGGGCTGCTTGAGGTGCGCGATCTTGACGCCGCCGACCGCCAGAAGATCGACGAGACCGCAGGCAGCAACAGCGATGACGTGGGCGGGCTGCTGGATCGGGTCAGCACCGCGCTGTCGGGGGTGACCCATGGCGCGTCCCTGGTTCTGGCCCCCAAGCACGAGGCCCCGATCAAGCATGTCGAATTCGTCAGCCTTGCCCCCGACCGCGCGTTGGTGGTGCTGGTGTTTGGCGACGGTCATGTGGAAAATCGCCTGTTCACTCCGCCGCTGGGCCAAACGCCCGCCTCGATGCGCGAGGCCGGGAACTTCCTGAACGCCTTGGCCGAGGGGCGCACGCTGTCGGAACTGCGCGCGGTGATCCGGTCCGAGATCTCGAAAAGGCGTCAGGAAATTGACGTGCTGGCGCGTGACATGGTCGAATCCGGGCTGGCCGTCTGGGAAAACCCCGGCGAGCAGGGCGAGCGTCTGATTGTGCGCGGCCGGTCGAATCTGTTGTCGGATGACACCTCCGAGGCCGATCTCGAGGTGATCCGCAGCTTGTTCGACGACCTGGAACGCAAACGTGATATCGCCGAATTCCTTGAACTGGCCGAGGATGGCGAGGGTGTGCGCATTTTTATCGGGTCGGAAAGCAAACTTTTCTCACTTTCGGGTTCATCTTTGGTGGTCTCTCCATATATGAACGCAGACCGAAAGATCGTGGGCGCAGTGGGTGTGATCGGCCCGACGCGCCTGAATTATGGACGGATCGTGCCGATTGTGGATTACACGGCGCAGCTGGTTGGAAAGATCATTTCCGACCGCAATCAGAGGTGAAAAATGGCACAGCGCAGCGAAGACGAATTCCTGGACGACATCGAAAAGGCCGAGGCCGAAGAGCAGGAAAACGAAGCCGAAGACTATTCTGACGAGGCGATCGAACTCGACAGCTTGCGCGCCGAGCGGGACGAGTTGAAAGACAAGTGGATGCGCGCCCTTGCCGATGCGGAAAACTCGCGCAAGCGTGCCGACAAGGATCGGCGCGAGGCCGAGCAGTATGGCGGTTCGAAATTCGCGCGCGACATGCTGCCGGTCTATGACAACCTCAAGCGCGCGCTTGAAGTCGCGACCGAGGAACAGCGCCAGTCCTTCGGCCCGCTGCTGGAAGGGGTCGAGCTGACCCTGCGCGAACTGGTCAACGTGTTCCAGAAGCACGGGATCGAGCGTATCACCCCCGCCGAGGGCGACATATTCGACCCACAACTGCACCAGGCCATGTTCGAGGCCCCGGTGCCCGGCACCAAGGCCGGTCAGATTATTCAGGTTTCCGGCGAAGGCTTCATGCTTTACGATCGCCTGCTGCGCCCGGCACAGGTGGGCGTGTCGTCCAACACCGGCGAATAATCCAGCATCCCGCGCAGGTCATACAGCATCTGCAACGCCTCGCGCGGGCTCAGCTCATCCGGGCTGATCCCGCGCAACGCCTCTTCGACGCCTGATTTCGGCGGCTTTGCCGGAGCGGGCGGCGGCGCGGCCGCGAACAGCGGCAGATCGTCGATCAGCGCCTTGGGCTTCACGCCGCCCATCCGTTCGCCTTGTTCCAGCGCATCCAGCACCACGCGCGCCCGGGCCACCACGCTGTCGGGCAACCCCGCCAGCTTGGCCACCTGCACGCCATAGGATCGGTCGGCGGCGCCCTTGCGCACCTCGTGCAGGAAAATCACGTCGCCGTCATGTTCGCGCACGGTCACGGTGGCGTTTGCCACCCGCTCCAGCTTGCCCGCCAGTTGCGTCAATTCATGGTAATGCGTGGCAAACAGCGCGCGGCAGCGGTTCATGCCGTGCAGATGCTCCAACGTGGCCCAGGCAATCGATAGCCCGTCATAAGTGGCCGTGCCGCGCCCGATTTCGTCCAGGATCACCAGCGCATGAGCATCCGCCTGATTCAGGATCGCGGCAGTTTCGACCATTTCCACCATGAACGTAGACCGCCCGCGCGCCAGATCGTCGGACGCGCCAACCCGGCTGAACAACTGGCTCACCATGCCGATATGCGCCGAGGTTGCGGGCACGAAACTACCCGCCTGCGCCAGCAGCGCGATCAGCGCGTTCTGCCGCAGAAAGGTGGATTTACCGGCCATGTTCGGACCGGTCAGCAGCCAGATGTCGGCACCGACCCCCAGCGCGCAATCATTGGCGATGAACGGATCGCCCCCCTGTTTGCGCAGGGATCGTTCCACGACCGGATGCCGCCCGCCCTCGATCACCAGCGCGCGGCTGCCATCCACACGCGGGCGGCACCAGTTCTCACCTGTGGCCAGGTCTGACAGCGCGGTTGTCAGGTCGATCTCGGCCAAGGCGCGGGCGGTCTGGGCCAGCGGCGCGGCGCGGTCCAGAATTTCGGCTTTCAGGGCATCATAGAGCCGCTTTTCAATCTCGATCGCCCGCCCCCCCGCATTCAGGATGCGGGTTTCCATCTGTGACAGCTCGACCGTGGTAAACCGCACCTGATTGGCCGTGGTCTGGCGATGCTTGAACCGGTCATCGGCGTGCATCTTGTCGGCATGGGTCGCCGTCACCTCGACGAAATAGCCCAGCACGTTGTTATGCTTGATCTTCAGCGACGAAATGCCGGTGTCCTGCTGATACTGTGCCTGCATTCCGGCGATCACGCTGCGACCCTCGTCGCGCAACTGGCGCATCTCGTCCAGTTCGGCATCGTAACCGGCCGCGATGAAACCGCCATCGCGGGCCAGCAGCGGTGGTTCCGCCACCAGCGCCTGATCCAGCAGATCGTGCAGCGCGTCGTGGCCGAACAGGCTCTGTTTCGCCTGCAACAGCAGATCGGGCATGTCATCGGGCAGCAGCGCGGCAATAGCCGCCGCCTGTTCCAGCCCGCCGCGAATGCCGGTCAGGTCGCGCGGTCCGCCACGATCCAGCCCCAGCCGCGACAGCGCGCGGTCCAGATCGGGCACCCGTCGGAGCGCCGCGCGCAGATCGGCGGACAATCGACCCTGATCCACCGCGAATTGCACTGAGTCCAGCCGCGCCTGCACCACGTCCAGCACCCGTGACGGGCTGGACAGCCGACGCTCCAGCAGCCGCGCGCCCCCTGCGGTCAGCGTGCGATCCACCGCAGCCAGCAACGAGCCGGCCCGCCCGCCGTTCATCCCGTGGGTGATCTCCAGATTGCGGCGCGTCGCGGCGTCGATCTGCATCACCCGTGCCTCGGCCTCGCGCACGGGCGTGCGCAGCAACGGCAGTTTGCCCTTTTGCGTGATCTCCAGGTACTCGACGATGGCACCCATCGCCGACACCTCGGCGCGCGAAAACGCGCCGAAGGCATCCAGCGATCCGACCTTGAACAGGGCGCACAACCGCTTTTCCGCGCCCTGGCTGTCAAAGGCCGCTCGACCCAGCGGCGTCATCGCGGCGCCCGAGTCAGTGACTGTTTCGGCCAGATCCGCCTCTTGCCCCTCTGCCACGATCAGTTCGGACGGCACCAGCCGCGCCAGTTCCGGCCCCAGCCGCACCGGCGTCAGGGGCATCACGTGAAACTCGCCCGTGGAAATATCCGCCCAGGCCAGCGCGCTGTCATCGCGCAGCGTGATGAAGGCCGCCAGATAATTGTGCCGACGCGCCTCAAGCAGCGACTCTTCGGTCAGGGTGCCGGGGGTGACCAGCCGCACCACATCGCGCCGCACCACCGATTTCGACCCGCGTTTCTTTGCCGCCTCGGGGCTTTCCATCTGTTCGCAAACGGCCACCCGAAACCCCTTGCGGATCAGGGTCAGCAGATAGCCCTCGGCCGAATGGACCGGCACGCCACACATCGGAATGTCCTGTTCCAGATGCTTGCCGCGTTTCGTCAGGGCAATATCCAGCGCCTCGGCGGCGGCCACGGCATCGTCGAAGAACAGCTCGTAAAAATCGCCCATGCGATAGAACAGCAGGGCGTCGGGGTACTGCGCCTTGATCTCAAGATATTGCGCCATCATTGGCGTGACATTCGACATGCAGTTCCCCGTGGTTCGGTGTGACCTTACAAATGCGGCTGCCTGCCTCCAAGCCCGAATTGGCGCAAAACCTTGAGGCAGGGCATCACCCAAGGTAAGAGGCTGAAACCCTTGATCTGAAGGCCGCTGCATAATGACAAAAAACCGCATCACCCGCGAAGAGGCGCGTGCCTTTCACCTCGAACCCACCCCTGGCAAGTGGGAGGTGAACGCAACCGTCCCCATGACCACACAGCGCGATCTGTCGCTGGCCTATTCGCCGGGCGTTGCAGTCCCGTGCGAGGATATCGCGGCCAACCCCGAACTTGCCTATGACTACACCAACAAGGGCAACCTTGTGGCGGTGATTTCCAACGGCACGGCGGTCCTGGGTCTGGGCAATCTGGGTGCGTTGGGCTCGAAGCCGGTGATGGAGGGCAAGGCGGTTCTGTTCAAACGCTTTGCCGATGTGAACAGCATCGACATCGAACTGGATACCGAAGACGTCGATGCGTTCTGCAACGCGGTGCGGCTGATGGGGCCGACATTCGGCGGCATCAACCTCGAAGATATCAAGGCGCCTGAATGTTTCATCATCGAACAGCGCCTGAAAGAGGAAATGGATATCCCCGTTTTCCACGACGACCAGCACGGCACCGCGGTGATCTGCGCCGCCGGTCTGATCAACGCGCTGCATATCTCGGGGAAAAAGATCGAGGATGTGAAGATCGTGCTGAACGGGGCAGGGGCCGCCGGGATCGCCTGTATCGAACTTCTCAAGCGCATGGGCGCGCGGCATGAAAACTGCATCGTCTGCGACACCAAGGGCGTGATCTATCAGGGCCGCACCGACGGCATGAACCAGTGGAAATCGGCCCATGCCGTCACCACCGAGGCGAGAACGCTGGAAGAGGTGATGGTGGGCGCCGACGTGTTTCTGGGCGTGTCGGTCAAGGGTGCCGTGACGCCCGACATGGTCGCCAGCATGGGCGACAACCCGGTGATCTTTGCCATGGCCAACCCCGACCCCGAAATTACCCCGGAAGAAGCGCATGAGGTTCGTCAGGATGCCATCGTCGCCACCGGACGCAGCGATTATCCCAACCAGGTCAACAACGTCCTTGGCTTTCCCTACCTGTTTCGCGGTGCGCTGGATATCCACGCCCGCGCCATCAACGACGAGATGAAGATCGCCTGCGCTGAGGCGCTGGCCGAACTTGCCCGCGAGGATGTGCCGGACGAGGTTGCAATCGCCTATGGCCGCAAGCTGACGTTCGGACGCGACTACATCATCCCCACGCCGTTCGATCCGCGCCTGATCCACCGGATTCCGCCCGCCGTTGCCCGTGCGGGGATGAACACCGGGGCCGCGCGCAGGCCGATCATCGACATGGACGCCTATGAACTGGGCCTGAAATCGCGCATGGACCCGACGGCCAGCATCCTGCGCGGCATCAACCTGCGTGCCCGCAACGCGCAGGCCCGCATGATCTTTGCCGAAGGCGACGACATCCGCGTCCTGCGCGCCGCCGTGATGTACCAGCGGCAGGGGCTGGGCAAGGCGCTGGTTGTCGGCCGGGAAAGCGACGTGAAGGAAAAGCTCGAGGCCGCAGGCCTGGGCGATGCCGTGCGCGAGCTTGAGGTGGTGAACGCCGCCAACACTCGGCACCTGGAAACGTACAAGGAGTTTCTCTACGAGCGCCTGCAACGCAAGGGCCATGACCGACACGACATCAACCGGCTGGCCGGGCGTGATCGCCACGTGTTTTCGGCCCTGATGCTGGCGCACGGGCATGGCGACGGGATGATCACCGGCGCGACCCGCAAATCCGCCCATGTGATGGAGCTTATCAACCACGTCTTTGACGCCGATGCCGACCATGGGGCCGCGGGCATCACCGCGCTGCTGCACAAGGGGCGCATCGTTCTGATCGCCGACACGCTGGTGCACGAATGGCCTGATCAGGAGGATCTTGCCAATATCGCCTGTCGCGCGGCAGACGTGGCCCGTCATCTGGGGCTTGAGCCGCGCGTGGCCTTCGTGTCGTTTTCTACCTTCGGCTATCCAAGGTCCGAGCGCGCCGAAAAGATGCACCTTGCCCCGCAGGTGCTGGAGCGCCGCGGCGTCGATTTCGAGTTCGAGGGCGAGATGACGGTCGATGTGGCCCTGAACCCCAAGGCGCAGGCCAGCTTCCCGTTCCAGCGCCTGTCGGGCCCGGCCAACATCCTTGTGGTGCCCGCGCGGCACTCGGCCTCGATCTCGGTCAAGTTGATGCAGGAAATGGCCGGGGCCACGGTGATCGGGCCGATCCTGTCGGGCATCGGCGCGTCGATCCAGATCTGTTCGTCCAACGCCACGGCCACCGACATCCTGAACATGGCGGTGCTGGCCTCGTGCAAGGTGGGGTAGGATGACCCTGTTCACCTTCGGCTCCATCAACGCAGATCACACCTATCTGGTGCCGCATCTGCCCGGTCCGGGCGAAACCCTGGCGGCCCGGTCTTTGACGACCGGGCTGGGCGGCAAAGGGGCAAACCAGTCGGTCGCCGCCGCGCGGGCCGGGGCGGATGTGGTGCATATCGGGGCAGTGGGGCGCGATGGCGGTTGGGCGCTGGACCGGCTGGCGGGATATGGCGTGCAGACCCATGCGATCGTGCAGATCGACACGCCAACCGGCCACGCCATCATCTGCGTCGATCCGAGAGGCGAGAACCAGATCATAGTCTATCCCGGCGCAAACCGTGCCCTGACTCCTGATCAGCTGACCACGATGGACGCGGCCGAGCCGGGCGACTGGCTGCTGTTGCAGAACGAAACGAACCTTCAGGTCGAGGCGGCGCAGCGCGCGCGTGCCGCAGGGGCCAGCGTGGCCTATTCCGCCGCACCATTCGAGGTGGATGCCGTGCGGGCAATCCTGCCGATGACGGATCTGTTGCTGCTGAATGCGGTCGAGGCCGCGCAACTGTGCGATGCGCTGGGCGTGACCCTTGCCGATCTTCCGGTTCCCCGGGTTGTCGTGACCAAGGGGGCCGATGGGGTGGATTGGCACGAAGGTGGAAAAACAGTCACTGTTCCCGCTCATCCGGTTGATGTTGTCGATACCACGGGGGCGGGCGATACCTTTGCGGGGTATCTTGTGGCCGGGCTGTCGCAGGGCATGACGCCGGACGATGCGCTGCGCCTTGCCGCCGCCGCCGCCGCGCTAAAGGTCACGCGGGCCGGAACGGCCGACGCCATCCCGACCCGCGCACAGGTCGATGCGTTTCTGGCCTAGCTGGCAAAGGGTGCGGCGCTGCCCCACAACTGCCTGACCCGCTCGTCGCGCCCACAGGCATCGCGATACCGTGTGTACGCCTTTTCCTGGCTGATCGGTCCAAAGCGCGACAGGATCAACTTGTCACTCTTGTAGTAATCCTGGTGATAATCCTCGGCCAGGTAGAACTCCTTGGCATCCAGTACCGGCGTGACGATCTCTTGCCCCAGCTCGGCCTGCGCCTTGGCGACGACCTGCTGCGCCAGTTGCTTTTCCGCCTGATCAGAGACGAAAATCGCCGTGCGATAGCTTTCGCCGCGATCGCAGAACTGCCCGCCCGCATCCGTGGGATCGACCGAGCGCATGAACATGTGCAGCAACTGCTCGCGGCTGACCTGCGCGGGGTCGAACATGATCTGCACCGCCTCGTAATGACCGGTGCCGCCGCGTGTCACCTCTTTGTAGGTCGGGTTCCTTGTGGTGCCCCCGGAATAGCCCGACACAACCTCGGATACGCCGCGCACCTTTTCAAAATCGGCCTCGACGCACCAGAAACAGCCGCCCGCCACGGTCAGGATCTCGGTTTCCGCAGCCTGAACCTTCCCCGATTGCACGGTCCACCCCGCCGCAATCGCCAGCACCAGCGCGATGGTTTTCAGAACTCGCATTCGTTTCGCCATGGGTCGTACTCCATACTTTACGCAAACTTTGCGCCGCAAGCTTGAGTCGTCATAGCCCCTGCAACGCAAAGTCACGCAAGGGTGACCGGCGGTGAAGGGCTTTTCCCCCGCTGCGACCCGGTCTAGCGTGGGGGAAACGGGGGCGCGCATGACCGATCACATCACCACCCATCAGGCCGAGGAAGACGCCAGGAACGACCAGATCCTGATCTGGCTGAACGGGCAGATCGTGCCAAAGGCGCAGGCGCTGGTCAGCGTCTATGACAGCGGTTTCATGCTGGGCGATGGCGTGTGGGAGGGGCTGCGCCTGTATGACAACACATGGGCCTTTGCGGATGAGCATCTGGATCGCCTGTTCGAGGCGGCCAAGGCCATCGATCTGGACATCGGCCTGACCCGCGATCAGGTGTTTCAGGCCATTCTGGACACGCAACAGGCCAATGGCATGACCGGTGATGCTCACGCCCGGCTGATGGTGACGCGCGGGGTGAAAACCCGCCCCTTTCAGCATCCGGGCCTGTCGCGGCAGGGGCCGACCGTGGCGATCATCATGGAACATTCGCGGCCCAGCATCCCGCGCCCGATCCGTCTGGCCACCGTGCCGCATCTGCGCGGTTTGCCGATGACGCAGGATCCGAAACTGAACTCGCACAGCAAGCTGAACTGCATCCTGGCCTGCATCGCCGCCGAAAAGGCAGGCGCGGACGAGGCGCTGATGCTGGATGTGCATGGGTTCGTTAACACCACCAACGCCTGCAACTTCTTCATCGTGCGGCGCGGGCAGGTCTGGACCAGCACGGGCGACTACTGCATGAACGGGATCACCCGGCAGAAAGTGATCGACCTGTGCCGCGCCAATGACATCCCGGTGTTCGAGCGCAACTTCAGCCTGGTTGATACATATGGGGCGGACGAGGCGTTCCTGACCGGCACCTTCGGCGCGCAAACCCCGGTGGGCGAGATTGACGGGCGGCAGATCGGCACTGGGCAGATGGGTCCGATGACCGAGCGGATTCGCGGGCTTTACAAGGATCTGATCGCGGGGCCCGGGCATGACAGCCTGCGCATGGGTTGTGCATGCACCGTGCATGGGATGTGACAGATGAAAATCGCGATGTGGAGCGGCCCGCGCAACCTGTCGACCGCGATGATGTATGCCTTTGCCGCGCGGGGCGATTGCGCCGTGGTGGATGAACCGTTCTATGCCGCCTACCTGTCGCAGACCGGGCTGACCCATCCGATGCGGGACCAGATCATCGGCAGTCAAAGCACCGATCCCGCGCAGGTGATCGCCGCTCTGACAGGCTCTAACCCTGCGCAAAGGCCGAATTTCTATCAGAAACACATGTGCCAGCACATGCTGCCCGGGAGATATGCGCAGAAGTTGGTGACGCGTGATCAGGCGGCGGTTTAAAGTTGGCGGAGGCCGTCGCGGAACTCAACCCCTTGGATGATCTCGGGCAGGCGGTTCCGGCCATCGAGTTTGCGCCATTTTTTCTGCGCCGACATCATCAACTTGAACGCCATGGCCAGCCCGGTCTTGCGGCTGAGGCATCCCTTGGTGCGTTTCGTTCGATGTCGGACGGTGGCGAAGGTGCTCTCGATCGGGTTTGACGTCCGGATGTGTTTCCATTGTTCCGCCGGATAGTCGTAGAAGGTCAGCATCGCGTCCCGATCCTTGACCAGCTTGGCCACCGCCTTGTCCCATTTCACCCCATAGGTTTCGACGAAGAAGTCGAAGGCGGCGTTCGCCTTGGCTTGTGTCTCGGCCTGCCAGATGTCGTGCAGATGGCCCTTGGCCTTGGCTTGGATGGATTTCGGCAGCGCGTTCAGCACGTTCATCGTTTTATGGACCCAACAGCGCTGCTCCCGCGTCGTGGCGAACACCTCGCGCAGCGCGGTCCAGAACCCCAGAGCACCGTCGCCTATGGCCAGCTTGGGATCCTGTTTCAGGCCGCGGCGTTTGAGGTCGAGCAGCACCTCACGCCAGCTTTGCGTGCTCTCGCGGAAACCGTCGGTCATCGCCAGAAGCTCCTTGCGGCCATATTCATCCGCCCCGACAACCACCAGAACACATTGTTTTTCTTCAGCCATTCTCGGTTTGAAGTAGACGCCATCCGCCCAGACGTAGAGAAAGCGCCGGTTGCCAAGGTCGCGTTTCTGCCACGCCTCGTAGTCGTGCCACCAGTCAGCCTTTAACCGGGTGACGGTCTTGGCAGATAAGCCCTTGGCATTCGGGCCCAGCAGCGCCTCCAGAGCCTCGCTGAAGTCGCCCGTGGACACGCCCTTGAGGTAGAGCCACGGCAGCAGATCCTCGACCGACTTTGCCTTGCGCAGATACCGCGGCAGGATGCTGGGCGTGAACGTGACCTTGTCTTCGCCAGCACCCCGATCCCGCACGCGCGGCACTTTCACCGGCACCGGACCAATGCCGGTCATAACCTCGCGTTCAGGTAAGTGACCATGACGCACCAGGCGTGCCCGTCCATCTTCGAGCGTCTCCCCGGAAAAGGCGTTCATGAGCATGGCCAACTCGGCATGGATCGCCTGTTCGATCAGCTTGCGCGCGCCATCGCGCAGAACGTCAGTGAACGGGTCGGAGCTAAATCCCGATGGATCGGGCAGTTGGGTGATGGTAGTCTCTGGCATGTGGTATATCCTTTTCTCAGCAGAGAATTGACGGCGACTCGACACCGCCTTGATATGCCGCCCCTCAGGGCATCACCAACTTTCGCGCGTTTCTCGCTGCCCGGCATCCCGCGCGACTGGATGGCGGATGTGGTCAACGTGTTCCTGATCCGCCATCCGGCTCGCGTGGTGGCCAGTTTCGGCGCAAAATACGACCGGCCCACTCTGGCCGACATCGGCTTTGTCCAGCAGGCGGAACTATTCAATCACTGTATCGCGCTGGGTCAGTCCCCGTTAGTGATCGACAGCACGGATATACGTCGTAATCCCTTGAAAATTCTGCGTAAACTGTGTTCGGAAATAGGGTTGGACTGGACTGAAAACATGCTGCGCTGGCCACCCGGTGGGCATCCCGACGACGGCATCTGGGCCGCGCATTGGTACGCGGCGGTGCATGACAGCACCGGCTTTGCCCCGCCCGAGGGCAAGTTGCCAGTATTGGACGGAGCGATGGCCGACCTGGCCGCGCAGGCGATGCCGCATTACGCCGCGCTGGAAAAGCACAAGATCACGCTGGAATAGAGCCTATTTCAGCAACGATCCCAGCTTCATCGCCACGGCCGGATTGCCGCTGACCTTCAGTTTGCCCATCATTACACCGGTCATCGGGTTCAGCTTGCCGGTCAGCAACGCCTTGAGGTTCTCGGGGCTCAGCCGGATCGTGCAGTCAGCGTCCTGATCCACGGTCGTGGCACGATTGTCGGCCAGCACCAGAACGCCGTCCTGGCCGCAATCGAATTTCAGTGATCCGTCAAAGGTTTGGCCGTTCAGCGCGGTGTTGATCCGGTCGGCGATGTCGTTCAGCATGGTATGCCCCAAAGGAAAATGCCCGCCAGTTCTGGCGGGCAAATGCCGGTGTTCGCAAGGGTGACGTTGCGGGCCTTAACCCTTCAGCCGCCGGTTCCGCGCCGCCAGCAGTTTCAGACGCAGCGCGTTAAGCTGGATGAACCCCTGCGCGTCCTTCTGGTCATAGGCGCCGGCGTCATCCTCGAACGTCACATGCGCCTCGGAATAGAGACTGTGATCGGACCAGCGGCCAACGGTACGCGCCAGACCTTTGTAGAGCTTCAACCGGACCGTGCCGGTCACATGCTCCTGGCTCTTGTCGATGAGGGCTTGCAGCATCTCGCGCTCGGGGCTGAACCAGAAGCCGTTATAGATCAGCTCGGCATAGCGCGGCATGATCGAATCCTTCAGATGGCCGGCACCCGAGTCCAGTGTGATCTGTTCGATCCCGCGATGCGCCTCAAGCAGGATGGTGCCGCCGGGGGTTTCGTAGATCCCGCGCGATTTCATCCCGACAAAGCGGTTTTCCACGAAATCCAGCCGCCCGATGCCATGCACACGGCCCAGTTCGTTCAGCCGGGTCAGGATCGTGGCGGGCGACAGGGCCTCGCCATTGATGCTGACGGCATCGCCCTGCACAAAACCGATTTCGACCATTTCGGGCGTATCGGGCGCATCTTCGGGCGCATTTGTGCGCTGATAGACGTAGTCGGGGGCATCGACTGCGGGATCTTCCAGCACCTTGCCCTCGGACGAGGTGTGCAGCAGGTTGGCATCCACGCTGAACGGGGCCTCGCCGCGCTTGTCCTTGGCCACCGGAATCTGGTGCGCTTCGGCAAATTCCAGCAGCTTGGTGCGACTGGTCAGGTCCCATTCGCGCCAGGGGGCGATCACCTTGATATCGGGGTTCAGCGCATAGGCCGACAGTTCGAACCGCACCTGATCGTTGCCCTTGCCGGTCGCGCCATGGGCGACGGCATCGGCGCCGGTTTCGGCGGCAATCTCGACCAGGCGCTTGGAAATCAGCGGCCGCGCGATTGACGTGCCCAGCAGGTACAGACCCTCGTACAGCGCATTTGCGCGGAACATCGGGAAGACGAAATCGCGCACGAATTCCTCGCGCACGTCCTCGATATAGATGTTCTCGGGCGCGATCCCCAGCATCTCGGCCTTCTTGCGGGCGGGGTCCAGCTCCTCGCCCTGGCCCAGATCGGCGGTAAAGGTCACCACCTCGCAATCATACTCGGTTTGCAGCCATTTCAGGATGATCGAGGTATCAAGGCCACCGGAATAGGCCAGCACGACTTTCTTGGGCGCGGACATGGAAATCTCCAGAAGTTGAGTTTGCAACCGCCTAGCGCCTTTACGCAAGGGACGCAACATTGGCCTCGTGTGCCGATGAATACCGTGCAGCCGCCTTGCCATTGCGCGATTTGCCCGCCATCACGGCAGACATGACAAGTTTTCAGGATATGGCCCGCGTGGCCGAGCGCGCGATGCGCGAGGTGTTCGCCGAGACGCCCTTGCAGATGAACGCCCATCTGTCCGAGCGGTTTGAGGCTGAAATCTGGCTCAAGCGCGAGGATCTGTCGCCGGTGCGCAGCTACAAGCTGCGCGGGGCGTTCAATTCCATGCGCAAGGTGCTGGAAACCCGGCCCGATCAGGGGCTGTTTGTCTGCGCCAGTGCGGGCAATCATGCGCAGGGCGTGGCCTATATGTGCCGGCATTTCGGGGTGCGCGGCGTGATCTTCATGCCGGTGACGACACCGCAGCAAAAGATCCAGAAGACCCAGATTTTTGGTGGAGATGCCGTGGAAATCCGCCTGACCGGCGATTTTTTCGACGACACGCTGGCCGAGGCGCAGGCGTTCTGCACCGCGCAGGGCGCGCATTTCCTAGCACCGTTCGATGATGACGACGTGATCGAGGGGCAGGCCAGCGTTGCGGTGGAAATCGCCGTGCAGATGGGTGGCGCGCCCGATCACATCATCCTGCCGGTGGGTGGCGGGGGCCTGTCTGCCGGGGTGCGCGCGTTTTTTTGCGCGCGCTGCACCTATACGTTCGTGGAACCGGCGGGTGGGCGCAGCCTGTTCGCGGCGGTGCAGGCCGGGGCCCCCGTGACGCTGGACCGGGTGGACAGCTTTGTCGATGGTGCGGCGGTCGCGCGTATCGGTGCACGCCCGTTCGAAAAGCTGCGCGATTTGGATCTGGCCGACGTGCTGGCCGCGCCCGAGAACCGCATCTGCGGCACCATGCTGGACATGCTGAACGTCGAGGGCATCGTTCTGGAACCGGCGGGTGCGCTGGCGGTGGACGCGCTGGCGGATGTGGCCGACACGATCCGCGGCAAGCGCGTGGTCTGCGTGACATCGGGTGGGAATTTCGATTTCGAGCGCCTGCCCGAGGTCAAGGAACGGTCGATGAAATGGCAGGGGTTAAAGAAGTATTTCATCCTGCGCCTGCCGCAACGCCCCGGTGCGCTGCGCGATTTTCTGGATCTGCTGGGGGCCGATGACAACATCACGCGGTTCGAATATCTCAAGAAGAACTCGCGCAACTTCGGCTCGGTCCTGATCGGGATCGAAACCGGCAAGGCCGGAAATTTCGCCGGGTTGTTCGAGCGGGTGAATGCCCGTGGTTTTGCGTTTCGTGACATCACCGATGACGAGATCATGGCGGATTTCCTGATCTGACGGGTCATTCCGCGCGACCTTTCAAAAACACCGCGCGCGACGCATCATAGCTGGCAAGGATCGCGGGCAGATCGACATGATCTGCCTGACCCTGGGCGCAGGCGTGTTCGCCCGTGTTGCACAGCGCCGCGAACTCGCTGAACCCAAGGTTCAGCGCGCCGCCTTTCAGAAAATGCAGGTCCGCCCCCAGATTGTCCACTGGCCCGGCGCGCAGGCGGGCGATGACTTCTTCGATTTCCTCGAGGAACAGATCGACCACCTCTTGCAGGCAATCCGCGCCGATTTCGTCGCGCAGGGTGTCAATGCGTGTCCAGTCGATCATCCCAGGCCTCCTGACTGGCAGGATCGTCTTTGGGGGTTAACAAAACCTTGGCAACACCGCCGGAAAACAAGGCATTTTAACTTTTACAGGTCTTTAACGCGCCGGGCGGCACAAGATTGCAGACACAAGAAGAAAGGCGGGTTTCGTGCAGGCACCCCGATCCCAGCAGACGATGCAGATGACCGGTGATGCCGGTCTGTTGCGCGTGCTGGTGGTCGATGACAGCGGGGCGCAGCGGCGCATTCTGGCGGCGTCGCTGCGCAAATGGGGTTTTGCCGTGGACGAGGCCGACTCGGGTCACAACGCGCTGGAGCGGTGCCGGTTCCGTCCGCCCGATCTGGTGCTGTCCGACTGGATGATGCCCGGTATGGACGGGCTGGAGTTCTGTCAGCATTTTCGCGCCCTGCCGCGCGAAACCTATGGGTATTTCATCCTTCTGACCTCGAAAACCGAAAAGGACGCGGTGGCACGGGGCCTTGATTGCGGGGCGGATGATTTCCTGACCAAGCCGGTCAACACCGCCGAACTGCGCGCGCGCATCAACGCAGGCCAGCGCGTCCTGCGGATGGAGCGCGAGTTGCAGGCCAAATCCGAGCGCCTGTCGGGCGCGCTGGATGAATTGCAAGGGCTGTATGACGCGATCGACCGCGATCTGGTTCAGGCGCGCAAAATACAGGAATCGCTGGTGCCGGATCGGTTCTGCGCTTTCGGGCGCTCGCAGGTTTCCATGCTGCTCAAACCCTGCGGTCATGTGGGCGGCGACCTGGTGGGGTTGTTTTGTCCGGGCGAAAACCGGATCGGCGTGTATTCCATCGATGTGTCAGGGCATGGGATCACCTCGGCCCTGATGACCGCGCGGCTTGCCAGCTACCTCAGCGGGCGGTTTCTGGATCAGAACATCGCCCTGCAACGCCGGTTGGAGCGGTTTTTCGTCATGCGCCCCCCGGGCGAGGTCGCGCGCGACCTGAACGACCGTCTGCTGGCGGATGCAGGGGTCGAGGAGTATTTCACCATGGTCTATGCCACCGTTGATCTGCGATCGGGTCATGTGCGGATGGTGCAGGCGGGCCATCCTCATCCCGTTATCCAGCGCGCGCAGGGCACGGTGGAGTTTGCGGGGCAGGGTGGTTTGCCTATCGGCTTGCTGCCGGGTGCGGATTACACCTGCTTTGATCTGCGGCTGAACCCCGGTGACCGCCTGCTGCTGTATTCTGACGGGTTTACCGAATCCGAGGATGGCACCGGCGCAATGCTGGGCGAGGAGGGGCTGGTTTCGATGCTGACCGATCAGGTCGGGCGCAGCGGTCCAGAGGTGCTGGACGACATGTTCTGGGCTCTCAGCCACCGCGAAGGCGGCGGGCCGATGGCCGACGACGTCTCGGCCGTTCTGCTGGAATACTGGGGGCCTGATTAGGGTCTATCCCATGGCAAAACGCGCCACGAAATGCCGGTCGCCGCTGTTGCCCAGTTCCTTGGCGGCCACCCGCGGCGCGGCCCAGACCACACTGTGCCCGGGTTCCGTGGGCGGGCCAAGCGGGCGCACCGGATATGCCATGTATATCACGCACAGCTTTTCGGCCCACAGATCATATTCGGGCATGAACACGAACCGCCGGAACGCCCCCAGACGCCGTGGCGCGGCGATGGACCAGCCGGTTTCTTCATACACCTCGCGGTACAGCGCGCGCAGGGGCGATTCGCCAGGATCGATACCACCGCCGGGCAATTGCAGCTCGGGTTTCGGTGCGTCCTGAAAGGTCAGCAGCAGGTCGCCGCCCTGCGGCAGGATCGCATAAGCCCCGGGACGCAGCCGGTATTTCACATCCGCGTGGGGTGCCGGGCCGAAACGGGGGATCATGCGGGCCTCCTTGGACAGTGCCTTGCAGCAGCTATATAGGCGCGGTATGGCAGGGCAAGGCGCATAAGGAAATCCCATGACCATAGGATCGAAACTTGCCTGGGACGACGCTGTATTGCCGTTCCAGCTTGATAATTCAGATATGCGCGGGCGTGTCGCGCGTCTTGACGGCGTGCTGGACGGTGTCCTGCGTCAACACGATTACCCCCCGCAGGTCGAGGCGCTGGTGGCCGAGATGGCCCTTTTGACCGCGCTGATCGGTCAGACGATCAAGCTGCGCTGGAAGCTGTCGCTGCAGGTGCAATCCAAGGGTCCGGTGCGCATGATCGCCACCGATTACTTTGGCCCTTCGGCCCCGGGCGAGCCAGCGCGCATCCGCGCCTATGCCAGCTTTGACCGCGACCGTCTGACCGAGGCCGGGCCATTCGATCAGATCGGCGCGGGGTATTTTGCGATCATGATCGATCAGGGCCGCGACATGGCCCCCTATCAGGGGATCACGCCGCTGACCGGCGGATCGCTGGCCGCTTGCGCCGAGGCGTATTTTGCGCAGTCCGAGCAATTGCCGACACGGTTTTCGCTGTCATTCGGAAAATCTGACGAAAACGCCGGGGCGGCGCATTGGCGTGCGGGTGGCATCATGCTGCAACACATGCCCAAGGCCAGTCCGCATGTGACGGGCGGCGGGTCGGGCTCTGATGGATTGCTGGCGGCCGAGGATGTGGTGGGCGACGACAATCGCGAGGATTGGAACCGCGTCAACATCCTGCTGGATACCGTTGACGCCGATGAAATGATCGGCCCCTCGATCAGTTCGACCGAGTTGCTGGTGCGCCTGTTTCACGAGGAACAGCCGCGTGTGTTCGATGCGCAGGCCGTGCGCTTCGGGTGCACCTGCTCCGAGGATCGCGTCCGCCAAAGCCTGTCGATCTATTCGGCCAAGGACATCGCCCATATGACAACCGATGAGGGTCGCGTGACCGCCGACTGCCAGTTCTGCGGCGCGCATTACGACCTGGACCCGGAAACGCTGGGGTTCGAGGCGAAAAAAGGATCGGACGACGGTGCGTGATCCGCTGGACTCCGTCATTGCCGCTTTGGGCCGGTACAGTGCCGCATCCTCCGATTTCGACCTGAACCCCGACGCGGTGATGCCCGAAGGGCGCAAACTGCGCGCAGCGGGCGTTCTGGTGGGTCTGTTGCCGCGCGAGGATGGCGTTCGGGTGATCCTGACGAAACGCTCAAGCCATCTGAAACACCATCCCGGCCAGATCGCCTTTCCGGGGGGCAAGGTTGATCCGGGTGACGCGGATGTTGTCGCTGCCGCCCTGCGCGAAGCGCGCGAGGAAATCGGGCTGGACCCCGCCAATGTCGAGGTTCTGGGCAGCTTGCCCGCGCATGAAACCGTCACCGCCTTTCACATGACCCCGGTGATCGCGCGCATCCATGCGCCGTTCCGGTTCGTGGCCGAGCCCGGCGAGGTCGATGAGGTGTTCGAGGTGCCGCTGGATCACGTCACCGATCCGGCGCAATTCAGCATCCAGTCGCGGCGCTGGCGTGGCACAAGGCGGCACTATTTCACCGTGCCCTGGGGGCCGTACTACATCTGGGGGGCCACCGCGCGTATCCTGCGCGGGCTGGCCGACCGGATGCAGGGCTGATGCGGATCAGGGGCGATTGGATCGACGACCCCGCGTTGCAGCGGGTTCTGGCGCTGCTGGGCGATGGCGGACATCAGGCACTTCTGGTTGGCGGCTGCGTGCGCAACGATCTGTTGGGCGCACCTGTCAGCGACATGGACATCGCCACCGACGCGCGCCCCGGGCGGGTGATCGCGCTGGCGGAACAGGGCGGGATCAAGGCGGTGCCGACCGGGGTGGAGCATGGCACCGTCACGCTGGTTCTGAAAGGTGCGCCGTTCGAGATCACCACCTTTCGCCGTGACATCGATACTGACGGTCGTCGCGCCACCGTCGCCTTTGCCGACGATGTGGAACAGGATGCGCGGCGGCGCGATTTCACCATGAATGCGCTCTATGCCCGCGCGGATGGCACGGTGATCGACCCTCTGGGCGGCCTGCCCGATCTGCGTGCGCGGCGGGTGCGGTTCATCGACGATCCCGCGCAACGGATCGCCGAGGATTACCTGCGCATCCTGCGGTTTTTCCGGTTTCACGCCTGGTACGGCGATGCCGACGCCGGGATGGATGCCGAGGCGCTGGCCGCCATTGCCGCGCATCTGGAGGGGCTGGCGCATCTGTCGCGCGAACGTGTCGGGGCGGAAATCCGCAAATTGCTGGCAGCCCCCGACCCTGCACCCTCGGTCGCGGCGATGCGCGCGGCGGGTGTTCTGGGCGTTGTCCTGCCGGGGGCAGATGACACCGCGCTGGCCCCGCTGGTGCATTTGGAAGGACAGGCAGGTATTGCGCCGGATGCGATCCGCCGGCTGGCCAGTCTGGGCGGGCAGGATGTGGTGGATTGCTTGCGCCTCTCCAAGGCCGATGCGCGCCACCTACAGGTTCTGCGTGCCGGGTTAGAGACCGAATCTTCCGCTGCTGAATTGGGCTATCGCCAAGGTGCAGCGATAGCGCGCGACATCCTGCTGTTGCGCGCGGCCATGTTGGGGCAGCCCCTTGCGCCCGAGGCTCTGGCACAGGCCAGCCAGGGCGAGGCGCAGGTTTTTCCCTTGAAAGCCGCTGACCTGATGCCGGACTATCAGGGCCCGGCGCTGGGCAAACGGCTGGCCGAACTGGAAGACCGCTGGATCGCATCCGGGTTCAGCCTGACCAAGGCACAGCTATTGCGTTGACCTTGCCGCGTGGCGCGCCAGTATTGTGACAACCGGAAAGGCACCCATTGCAACATCTGATAGATCCGTTCGCCCGCGCCGATGGCCCGCCGCCCCAGACCCTGTGGCGGTTCATGACATGGTCGCTGCGCGGATCGTGGACCGTGTTGATACTGGCCACTGTCGCCAGCGTCGTGGCCGGCGTGATGGAGGCGGGCACTGCCCTGATCATGGGTCTGGTGATCGACAGCGCCGTGGCCAGCGGACCTGACAGCTATTTCGACGGGCAGAACATGGCCCTGCTGGTGGGGTCGGTGGTGTTTTTCATGCTGGCGCGTCCGGTGGCCTTCGGCCTGTCTTCAGCGGCCAACGCGATGCTGGTGCAGCCCAATGTGAACCCGCTGGTCCTGTCGCGTCTGCATCGCTGGACGCTGGGGCAGGCGGTGCGGTTCTTTGACAACGATTTCGCCGGGCGCATCGCGCAGAAACAGATGCAGACGGCGCGCGCGATCACAGATGTGGTGGCCGAGTTTATCAACGTCGTGGCGTTTGCGCTGGCGTCACTGGCCGGGTCGGTGGCGCTGCTTCTGGCGATCGACGGGCGGGTGGCGTTGGCCTTTTCAGGCTGGCTTTGTCTCTATTTCCTGACGATCTGGTGGTTCCTCCCGCGGGTGCGCGAAAGGGCCGGGCGACGTGCCGGGGCGCGCGCGCATGTGTCGGGGCAGATCGTGGACACGATCACCAATATCAAGACGGTCAAGCTGTTTGCCCATGACGATCACGAGGATCGCGCCGCCCTTGGCGCGATGGAGGGGTTTCGCGATACCGCGTTGAAGTTCGGGCGGCTGGCCGCAGGGTTTCGGCTGGCGCTGATGACGCTGGCCGGGGCGCTGCCGGTGCTGCTGATCGGGATGACCCTGTGGCACTGGTCGGCGGGCACGGCCAGCGCCGGTGATATCGTGGCGGCGGGTGCCGTGTCGATCCGTATCGCGCAGATGACCGGCTGGGTCAGTTTCACGCTGATGACGATCTATTCCAACGTGGGCGAGGTCGAAGACGGGATGCGTACCCTGACACCGCGCATCCGGCTGGAGGATGCGGGCGATGCGCAAGAGCTGCAGGTGCCGCAGGGCGAGATCAGGTTCGATCATGTCGATTTCGCCTATGGCCGCGATGTGGGCGGCGTGTCGGACATCGACCTGACGGTCAAGCCCGGTGAGAAACTGGCCATCGTGGGGGCGTCAGGTGCCGGGAAATCCACGCTGGTGTCGCTGCTGTTGCGGCTGCATCAGCCAGAACAGGGGCGCATCCTGATCGATGGGCAGGATATCTCGGGCGTCACGCAGCAATCCCTGCGCCGCGCCATCGGAATGGTCACGCAGGAAACCGCCATGTTCAACCGTGCGGCCCGCGACAACATCCTGTACGGCCGCCCCGACGCGACCGAGGAAGACCTGATCGCGGCGGCGGAAAAGGCCGAGGCACATGATTTCATCACCGACATGCAGGATCACATCGGGCGGCGCGGCTATGACGCGCATCTGGGCGAGCGGGGCGTCAAGCTGTCCGGTGGTCAGCGGCAGCGCATCGCGCTGGCCCGTGCCATCCTGAAAGACGCGCCGATCCTGGTGCTGGACGAGGCGACAAGCGCGCTGGATTCCGAGGTCGAGGCCGCGATCCAGGAAGCGCTGGAGCGGGTGATGGAGGGCAAGACCGTGCTGGCCATCGCGCACCGCCTGTCGACCATCGCGCAGATGGATCGCATCATCGTGCTGGATGAGGGTCGCATCGTGGAGCAGGGCACGCATGACGACCTGTTGGCGCGTGGCGGGCTTTATGCGCGCTACTGGAACCGGCAGTCGGGCGGGTTCATGGGGCTGACCGACGCCGCCGAATAGGGCTTTGCCCGGCAAGGCAGGCGCGGTATCTGGCCCGGCATGGAACAGTTTGAAATTCAGCGTCTGGGCCATCAGGGCGACGGCATCGCCCCCGGCCCCGTATTCGCCCCCCTGACCCTGCCGGGTGAGGTAGTCAGCGGTGTGCGCGATGGCGCGCGACTGAGCGATGTGCGCATCCTGACGCCGTCCCCCGATCGTGTCGCGCCGCCGTGCCGGCATTTCAAATCCTGCGGTGGCTGCCTGCTGCAACATGCCGGCGACGATTTCGTGGCTGACTGGAAGATGCAGGTTGTGCGCGCCGCGTTGGACGCGCAGGGGTTGCAGGCGGCATTTCGCCCGATCCAGACATCACCGCCCGCCAGCCGCAGACGCGCCGGGATTTCCGCGCGGCGCACGAAAAAGGGTGCGACAGCCGGGTTTCATGGTCGCGCCTCGGGCACGATCATCGAGATACCTGACTGCCAGGTGATCCATCCCGATCTGCGGTCCGCGCTGGCGGTGGCGGAACGGCTGGCCATCGTCGGTGCCAGCCGCAAGGCGGAACTGTCGGTGATGGCGACGCGCAGCGCCAATGGGCTGGACATCGCCGTGACAGGTGGCAAGCCGCTGAACGGACCGTTGCGCGTGGCACTTGCGCAAGAGGCCGAGGTGGCAAAACTGGCCCGTTTGGCGTGGGACGACGAGGTTGTGGCGACCCGCCTGCCACCCGTCCAGACGATGGGCCGCGCGCAGGTCACGCCGCCCCCCGGTGCGTTCCTGCAAGCGACGGAACATGGTCAGGCGGCCTTGATGGCGGCGGTTACCGAGATCGTTGGAGACGCGGCGCAGGCGATCGACCTGTTTGCCGGTTGCGGCACCTTTGCCCTTCCGCTGGCCGAACGGGCCGAGGTGACAGCGGTCGAAGGCGACGCCGCGATGCTGGACGCGCTGGACAAGGGCTGGCGGCAGGCGCAGGGCCTGAAACGGGTTACAACGCAGACCCGCGATCTGTTGCGCAATCCGTTGATGGCGCAGGATCTGACCCGGTTCGAAGCGGCGGTGATCGACCCGCCGCGCGCCGGGGCACAGGCGCAGGTGGCCGAACTGGCGCGCAGCAAGATCCCGGTGATTGCCCTTGTGTCGTGCAACCCGGTGACTTTCGCCCGGGATGCGCGGGTGCTGGTCGATGCGGGCTGGTGCCTGGATTGGGTGCAGGTGGTGGATCAATTCCGCTGGTCGCCGCATGTGGAACTTGTGGCGCGATTGCACATCCCTCATATCTGACCGGAACGCTTAACCTTGGGGGACAAGCCTGAAAATGCGCGAAAAGATCGCCAACTGGCTGGCTCGGCCATACGTGAGCAACGTGATCATCGCTGTGATCGTGTTCAACGCGGTGATCCTTGGGCTGGAAACCTCGGATGTGGTGATGGAGCGGGCCGGACCGCTGATCGTGCTGCTGGACAGGCTGTGCCTTGCGGTGTTCGTGGCCGAGATCATTCTCAAGCTGATCGCCCACGGGCGACGGTTCTTTTCGTCGGGGTGGAACCTGTTCGATTTCGTGATCGTCGGCATATCGCTGGTGCCGACCGGGCAGGGTCTGTCGGTGCTGCGGGCGCTGCGCATCCTGCGTGTGCTGCGGGTCGTGTCGGTGGCCCCGCGCCTGCGGCGCGTGGTCGAGGGGTTGCTGACCGCGCTGCCCGGCATGGGCAGTGTGTTTCTGCTGATGGCCCTGATCTTTTACATCTTCGCGGTGATGGCGACCAAGCTGTTCGGCTCGACCTTTCCTGAATGGTTCGGCACGCTTGGTCGGTCGGGCTATTCGCTGTTCCAGATCATGACGCTGGAAAGCTGGTCGATGGGGATCGTGCGGCCGGTGATGGAGGTGTTTCCCTATGCCTGGATGTTCTTCTTGCCGTTCATCCTTGTCACGACCTTTGCGGTGGTGAACCTGCTGGTGGGCCTGGTGGTCAATTCGATGCAGGATGCCCACCACGAAGAAGAGAACGCGCGTACGGATGCCTATCGCGACGAGGTGCTGGAACGTCTGTCAGCAATCGAGGCGCGCCTTTCCGAAAAGGAGGCCGGGCAGGACCGCGCCAAGATGTGATCGAAAAACGCTGGCCCGATGGCAGGTGCCTGATGTATTGATGGCAAAAATCAAAACACGGCAGGACTTTCAGGTGATCATTCGTTTACTGGCCGTTCTGGCCGCTCTGTTGGCATTGTCAGGCTGTGCCAGCAAGTTTCGCACATACAACGGCCCCGAGGTGACGCATGTCGTCGTCCAGAAGGGCGCGCGCAAGATGTATCTGCTGCATCATGAAAAGGCGCTGAAGGTCTATGACATCGATCTGGGTTTCGCCCCGGACGGTCACAAGCAGTTCGAAGGCGATGGACGCACCCCCGAAGGCACCTACCTGATCGACCGGCGCAATCCCAACAGCGCGTTTCACCTGTCCATCGGGATCAACTATCCAAATCCGGTAGATCGTGCATTCGCGCACGAGGCGGGCCTCAAACCGGGGGGTGATATCTTCATTCACGGGCGACCCAATATCGGCCGACCGAACCGCCGCGACTGGACGGCCGGTTGCATCGCCGTGACCAACCGCGAGATGGAAGATATCTATGCGATGGTGCGCGATGGCACGCCGATAACGATCACGCCGTAAGCGTGGCGTTCACCTTGCGCCGGGGTGTCGGTTTCGGACTTGCAGTGTCGCAGGTTCAGTTGGCCGAGGCGGTCAGAATGGATTCGCCCCGTCCGCCCATCACCAGGGTCCACCAGATCTTGCCGTTGCTTTCCTGATGCCAGGAAAACCCAAGGGTGGTCGCATCGGGGGATACGATGACGCGACGGGTGTCGGGCTGCTCCATCCAGGCGCCCAGCGTCTCAAGCTCGGTTTCGTAGGTTTCCGAGATGTTTTCGCCGATCAGCGTGCCGGAATATCCCGCGCGGCGCACCCGGTCGATCGGTGACGACCCGTCCGACCCGAAATGCCAGGGGCGGTTCTGCACGGACATGTCGCGCGCATGCGTCGCTGCTGCTGCGGTCAGCTGCGCATTCAACTCGACCTCGGCCACACCGGCGGCGCGGCGCAAGGCATTGACCGAGTCAAGCATACGGAACTGGATGCGTGACGTGTCGCCCGGACCGATTCGGTAAGCCCGCGGCAAAGGCTTGCCATCCGGGCCCAATGTGGGCGGGGCCGGGGCACAGGCCGCAAGGGCGAGGGAAAGGGAAACCAGTAGGGCTGCGATGCGCATGGGTCTATCCACTGTTCTTTTTCTGTTTTTCCTGACTTATCCCGGCCAGAGCAGGCTTTCAAACCCACTTCGCCGTGAGTTGGCCGATTGACGCCTGTTTGATTTGCGACTGCGGCTTTCACGCCATATTATAATGTGTACAGTTACATAACTTCTTTGCGGAGACGATTATGACCAAATTTTCGCTCAAGACCATGAACCGGCGGGCGTTTCTTGCCACCGGCACTGCCATGCTGGCCACGCCCGCCCTGGCGCAAAGCAGCGATGTGAATTCCGCCGAAACCGTCGAGGTAGAGCGCGACATCACCCAATCGGTACGCCGCAACATCTCGAGTTTCCGGACTTTGGACTGGCGACCGTATTTTTCCAACCTGAACAACGGGGCGATTCTTGTCGATATCGACAGCCGCGCGCTGCACTATTGGTCTGACGATGGTGTGACATACAAGCTTTACCCTTCTTCCGTGCCCCTGACCGAGGATCTGACCCGCCGTGGCCGCACCAGCGTGACCCAAAAGGTCGAAGGCCCAAGCTGGCGACCAACCCCGGCCATGAAACAGCGTAACCCTGAGTGGCCCGATTTTGTTCCGCCGGGGCCGGACAATCCGCTGGGCACACATGCGCTGTACCTGTCCTGGACCTATTATCGCATCCATGGCACCCATGACACGCGCAAGATCGGGCGCCGCTCGTCGAACGGCTGCATCGGCCTGTATAACGAGCATATTGCCGAGCTTTTCGCGATGTCCAAGGTGGGCACTCAGGTGTTGCTAATTTGACGACATCGGGGCCAAACCGGTGTGGTGAAAGCAAAACTGCGTTTGCCAAAGCGGGTTTTTGCTGGTTTATCAAAAGCCACGAGGTAAGTCTTGGGTGCTTGTCGACGCTTAATCGCGAGCGACAGCAAATATCTGGAGGATAGTATGAAGAAACTCGCTCTGGCCGCTGCTCTGTCGGTCGCCGCAACCACCGCCTATGCCGGCAGCATGGCAGATCCCGTGATCGAAGCTCCGGTCATCGTGGAAGAAACAGCCGGTTCGTCGGCTGGTGGCATTGCCATCCCCCTGCTGCTGCTGGCCGTTCTGGCCGTGGCTGCTTCGAGCTAAGTTCGAAACACGCAGGTACCAAAAGAAGGCGGTGGAGTTTTCCACCGCCTTTTCTTTTGTCTATCGCTATGCGGTCAAAGCCGTATCGCGGTGGCAGGCAGCAGTTTTGCCCCCAGCCGGGCATGGTGTTGCGCCCTGGCGATCTGGGTCTGTGGCTCGGCCCGCGCATTGTTCAGATGTGCCGGGCGGTCAATGAACCCCTCCCAGATATCGCGCCCGGCAACCGCGTTCAGCACCAGGGCGCGGGTGACCTGCGGGCAGGCCGCGCTGGTGCCTGCCAGAGTGGCGCGCGTGCCTGACAGCACCCCGATGCCACGCACGCCCGCGCGCAGCCTGCTGCGGTCGCTCGGGGCGCTGGCCTCGATCAACGGGGCCTCTGCGGCGGTGGCGCTGATCGGGCTGGCCCCGGAATAGCGCGCTGGATAGCCGGTCAGCGCCTCGTATCCGGCAACCCGGGTGACGCAGGGGGCGGTCGCAATCGCGCTCAGCCCGCCATAGCCCCGGATCAGATCCAGCCGCCCGTCATAGACCGCCCGTTCATCGGGCCGCGGCGGCGGTTCAAGATCCACCAGATAGCTTTGCTGCCCGCCCGTGCCCATCCGCACCGGGTCATCGTCACGCTGCACCCACAGTTTGATCGCCTGACCGGCGGGCAGCGGATTGGCCTGCGCCGTGCGGCTGATGTCCAGCGTCCAGCGACCGGCGGGGGCGGCGCGGTCCTGCCCCGGTTTGTGACAGGTGGGAAGCAGGGCGATCATCGCCCGCCATCGCGTGCCACGGTCCAGATCGGCGGACATCTGGCCGATGTTGCGGCCTGCCATCTCGATCTCGACAAAGCGGCGGGGGTCGCCGCCGGTCAGCGCGGGATCGGGGGTCATCAGCAGTTCGCCCCGACTGCTGAGGTGCCCATGGGGCGGGATCAGGTCGATCTGGTATTGCGACGGGTCCATGCCGGGCGGAAACCAGATCTCCAGATAGCTGCATGTCTTGTCATCGGGCGGCACCTGCCAGCCCAGACGGCAGGCCCCGTTCCTCAGGCGCTGCTCGTCGATATGGGCATGCAGGTCCGCGTCAAACTCGTTGCCGGTGGGCATCAAGACATGGGTCAGCGGCTGGATCGCGCGCCGTGCGGTCACCATATGCGAAATCGCATCATCCAGCGCCGAACCGGCATCGTGCCGCCCCGCGTTCCAGCCATAGGACAGATTGATGAACAGCGGCAGTTCCGCCGTCTCAGAGCCTGTTTGCGCCGCAATCCGCCGCGCACGGTCAAAGACATAGTGCAGCCCGGCCAGCAGGTAGGTTTCCTTGCCAAAGCCCGAGGTTTCCCATGAAATCGTATTGGGCAGTTCGACCGCGATGATCTGCACCTCATCGCCGATCGTGTCGGCCTGTATGCCCGGGCCGTTGCCCGCCGCCAGCCCCATCACCTGCGCGCCGTGGGAGGCGGCGCGCCGCATCAACCCGCCACGCCCGGACAGGCCGGGCAGCAGCGTGCCGGACTGGCGATAGGCCTGCGCTTCGTTTCCACCGGCCTTCGCGCGCAGGGCGTCTATATCGCCGTTCACGATCTGGCGGCCAAAGGGCACGCTGTCGCGCGGCGAGGCCGGTGCCGATTGCAGCCAGCAGTGACTGATCCGCGTCCTGCCATGCGCGTCCAGAAACGCGCCGCCGGCAAAGGGGATGCCATCGTCGATCACGGCAACGATGGCCTTGGGCCGGGTGGCCGGGGGGGTCCATCCGTGCATTGCATCATCGGGGGCGTAATCCTCGACCCAGGCATCGGGGCGGATGGGGAAATTCACCCGAAAGCGGGTGTTTTCCAGATCAGACAGCAGTGCCGCAACCTTGCAATCCATCTGCGGGTCTGCCTCGTCGCCGATCAGGTGCTGAAAGGCAAAAGGCAGGATCCGATGCGCCACATCCCCCGGTGCCCAGATCGGGGGCAGCCGGGCGGCCATGCCCGCCGGGTCAGGCAGGCAGTCGCCATACCCTTCCAGAAGCGCGGTGAAATATCCGCCCTTAGGGTCC
This sequence comes from Lacimonas salitolerans, assembly GCF_042677865.1. Taxonomy (NCBI): domain Bacteria; kingdom Pseudomonadati; phylum Pseudomonadota; class Alphaproteobacteria; order Rhodobacterales; family Paracoccaceae; genus Lacimonas; species Lacimonas salitolerans. The sequence continues at coordinate 84,402 of NZ_JBHUDD010000160.1, forward strand.
AGATCGGGCGGAAAGGCAAAGGGTTGGCCAAGTTCCGGCGAGGTGATCCAGCGCTCGTAAGGGCCTGTGTAGCGGTCGATCCGCTGATCCTCGGGGCGGGGGTGATACATGGCTCAGGCCCCCGCCGCCATGCCTTGGCGTTCCTTCATGACCTCGTCCCACAGCCATGCAAAGATCGGGCTGGTGTTGACCGCACAGTCGGCACCGGTGGTCAGGCCATGGTTCGCAGGATCATTGACCAGCGCGTAATCGGTGAAATCGGTATGTTCTGCAACATAGGACAGCGAAGGCGTTTCGATCTTCTGGCCACAGCGGCGCAGGATCGCCCGGCCCACGGCGATGCCGATGGCGGCCCCGGCCCAACTGTCGATCGGGTAATGCACACCGGCAACGGTGCGATTGACCGCGATCCGCTCGGCCAGTCCCCGCAGCAAGGCGATGCGTGTGGCCTGATCCTTCATCGATCCCCACTGCTCGACCACGTGGCCCAGCACGGTCATGGCGGCATAGGCCTCGGTCGCGTGGGCGCTGGGAAAGGCCCCGTGCCCGGGCGTGGCGATCATCGGCAGGATACGCCCGTCGATCTGATCGGGCCGCCGCACCGCCAGCGGATACTTGGCGATCATCGCGGTATGCGCGGCAACAACCTGCGTCACGGCCAGCAGTTCCAGCGTCTTTTTGTGCTGCGCGGTATGCAGGCCCAGGATCATCGCGAAATACGCGGTGGGAAAGCCAAGCTGCGAGGTGATCTCGACCGTGCGATCGGCGCGCAGATCGGCATAATCGCGCACGATTGCAGCCTGTTTGGCCAGAATAGTGTCTGCCGGGCGGGCCAGCGTGACCATCGGCGCGCCGTCCATGCGGATTTTCACGGTTTCCGAGGCGGCGTTCGCATCCCAGTCCAGCCCCTTGACGAACTCGGTCAGGTAGAGCGAACCGCGCACCCAGTCCGCCCAGCGGGGCAGGTTGTTGGTGCTGTCGAAATCCATCAGATCGGCGGCCGGGGCCGGATCATGGCCCAGCAGGTGGGCCAGCCCTTCGGCCGTGGTTTGCAAGCCGACGGTGGTGGTCCCGTCATAGGCGCCCGAGGCCCCCAACCCGCCAAGGCCACCCAAGCCCCTCAAACCTCCAAGGCCGCCCAGACCTCCGAGGCCACCCAGACCTCCGAGCCCGCCAAGGCCCCCCAAACCACCCAGCCCCCCCAATCCGCCAAGGCCGCCCAATCCGCCATATTGTGACATTTTCAAATCTCCCTGTGTGTCAAGTCACGCCTGCTGCGGTCAGCGCCTCGATCACGCGCTGACCTACATGATGTTTCGCCGACGGATGCGTGCGGCGATAAAATTCAAGGCTGAAATCCGGCTGCCGGCGCATAAGTTCTTGTGCCGTGACGCGCGCCTCGTCCGTCCGGCCCAGAAAATGCAGGGCGGTGGTGCGCACACGCAAGGTGGACAGGTGCCTGTCGTTCATCGTCAGTGACCGGTCGGCAAATTCCAGCGCCTTTTCGTAATCCTCGGCGGCGACATAGGCGGAACTGGCCAGACTGTCATAGAAATAGCCGAACGGGTCGATGGGCGACAGGTTGCGCGCGGTCTCGATCCCGCGCACGGCGGCCTTGCCGTCATCCTGAAACGCCATGAGCGTGCCGCGCAGAAGCCAAGACAGGCTTTCGTTCGGGTTCACCTCGAGCGCCATGTTGTACCGCTCTTCGGCCACCGACATGTCTTGCAGCAGGTTGTTGTGGGCAAACCCGTCGATGGTCAGGCCAAAGCTGGACTCGGGGTCGATGTCCAGCGCGCGGGCGGTGTTGTCCAGCGCCTTTTGGGTGTCATCCGCGGCATCCACGGTCCAGCCGTTGAACACGCTCAGGACGTACCATTTGCCGATCCACGCGTGAATATCTGCTGCGTTCGGGGCCCGATTTGCGGCCTCGGTCAGCAATTCGCGGGATTTCAGGAAATCGCGCATCTGCCGCTTGTGCATCAGCGATACGCCCGCGATCAGCAGGTTGTGATCCTCGATCTGGGGCAGGGGGCGGTCGCGCACATAGGAAATCGCCACTTCGGCGATGGTGCGCCCGATCGCCTGAATCACGTTGGCCAGCCTGCCCTGCAACTGTTCGGAGAATGTGCTTTCGGGGCAGGCGATGTGCCGGTTCCACAGGATCGAGCCGGTGCGCGCATCGACGAAATCGAAATCGGCCACCAGTTCGGCGCCGACCCGCCGCAGGGTGCCCGCGATCAGGTAATCCACGTTCAGAGTTTCGCGCACGTCATCAATGCTGAAGCTGCGTTGCGCCATTGCTCGGCTGCTGAGGTGTGAAATCACCGTCAGCAGGTTGGACCGCGACAGCGAGCGGCAGGCCTCTTCCGCGACCCAGTCGGCCAGAACGCGCAGGTTGGGGTCGTGGCCCATCACCTTCAAAGGCAGTGCCGTCATGCGCGGGCGGGGGCGGCCTGATTGCGCCTTGGGTGCGGCCCGAAACAGCGCGGCGACCTGCGACGGGTTCGCGCGAACCGTCTGGACCCAGTCGACAAACGTCCTTTCGCGGATGTTCAGGTCTTCCAGAAAGGCACCATCGCCGGGCCCGCCCAGATAGGTCACATGCTCAAGATCCAGTTCGATATCACTGTTGGTGACGTGAAACAGGGTCGGAAAGTCATCGCCCAGGATGCTGCGCAGGTCAGACAGGGCGCGGCGCAGATTCTGATGCCCGGCGTCATAGGAGGTGTCGCCCCACAGCGTCTGTTGCAGGTAGGTGCGGGTGCGCCGTCCCAGTTGCGCGGTGGCCAGAATGGCGAAAAGTGCCCGATGTTTGGCCCCGCGAATTTCCTGCGGCTCGTCGCCCGCGATGCGGACGACGCAGGTTCCGAACAGGGAAATTTCCAGCCTAGCCGCCACGTTACCACTCCTTACCCTGCGGAAACGTTACCTTGCAATCTCGTGCTTACCAAGCGCTTCACAGTTTATTCACGCCCGTCATTCCCCAGCGTCAACTAGGCTGGGGTCACACAGCAAAAACAAAAGGTCAAACCGATGCTGGCGACATTGAATGACAGAAAAATCACCGATCTGATCGAATTTTACCGGCAGTGGCCGGAGATGAGACATCAGGCGCGGGCGTTACAGGCCCGGTCCGACATCGGTGAGGACGATAGGGAAATTCTGAAATGGATGATCTGCGTGGTGGATCGCGTCGGCCCGTCCGACCTGAGCGAGGAGGTCTGAACATGATCACGAACCTGAGACAAGGCAAATGGCTGCCGGTCGAGCCGGTAGGCTGGGTCCGCCGGGCCTATGGGCGCACCATCAAGTATGAATCCGAAGGTGGCACGCTGCGCACGACGACCAGCCGGTTGCAGGCCGATCATGGTCAGATTTATCTGCAGCTTGAGGTGACGGGCCGGATGCTGGTGCAGGTGTTCTGCAACGATGCCCTGGTGTTCGAAGACCTTGTTGCCCATGGCGAGCTGGACACGTTCATCGATCTGCGGGCGGATCCGTTTGCTGACCGTGTCGAGGTCGAGCTGCATCTGATCCCGGCGACCTTCGGCAGCGTCAAGATCGCGCAGAACGTCAAGTTTGTCAGCGCCCGGCAGGTGGCCGAAATGTATCTGGCCACGGCGTCCTGATAGTTCGATTTTTACGAGTTCCGCGTTCGTCCTGACGCGTTTTGTTTACCTCTTTCTCCCCGTGACTGCGCGGATGTGGCCTTGGCCCATCCGCGCTTTTTTTGTCCGGATATCAAGAGGTTACGCAGGCACCAGCCAGCCCTGCATTTCCGTTTCGATCATGTCGCACAGCGCCTCGATATGGGCGGGCTGATCGTTCAGGCAGGGAATATAGGTGAAGCGCTCGCCGCCTGCTTCTTCAAAGCTTTCCTTGATCTCTTCGTTGATCTCTTCCAGCGTTTCGATACAGTCGCTGGCAAAGGCCGGTGCGATCACGGCGATGTTCTTCTTGCCGGATTCGGCCAGATGGGCGACATGCTCGACCGTGTAGGGGCGCAGCCATTCCTCGGACCCGAATACCGACTGGAAGGTGGTACAGATTTGGGTGTCGTCCCAGCCCAGCCGCTCTTTCAGCAGGCGCGTGTTCTTCTGGCACTGGCAGTGGTAGGGATCGCCTTCAAGCAGGTACCTCTTGGGCATGCCGTGGTACGAACACACCAGCATGTCGGGCTTGGTTTCAAGCTGCGCATAGGCCGTTTCGACCGATTTCGCCAGCGCCTCGATATACTTGGGATGGTCGAAATAGGCCGGGATGGTGCGCACGGCCGGTTGCCATTTCTCGTCCATCAGCGCGCGGAAAAATTCGTCATTCGCGGTGGCGGACGTGGCCCCGGCCTGCTGCGGATACAGCGGTACGAACAGGATGCGGCGACATCCGGCCTCGACCATCTTGCGCACCTTGGACTTGGTCGAGGGATTGCCGTAGCGCATGCAGAAATCCACCATCACCTTGTCGCCATACTTGCCTTTCATGGCTTCGGTGATCGCTGCGGTCTGATCCTTGGTGATCGTCATCAGCGGGCTTTCGCTCTGCTCTTCGTTCCAGATGCTCTTGTAGGCCGCGCCGCTGGTAAAGGGGCGCTTGGTCAGGATCACCAGTTGCAAAAGCGGCTGCCACAGCCACGGCGAATAATCGATCACGCGGCGATCCGACAGAAACTCATTCAGATAGCGCCGCATCGACCAGTAGTCGTAATTGTCCGGCGTGCCCAGGTTGGCCAGCAGGATGCCGATCTTTTCCTTGGGTATGGCGGGATGATCCGCCGCGGCGTGTACAGGGCGCGTGGCCGTCGATGTCGCATCCAGCATTCCGGACCTCGTGTTCTTTTTCTTCTATGCGTGAAATTGCATGGGTTGTTCGGGGACATAAGGGTTATTTGCGGCGCGTCAATCGCCAAGCGGCGTTTCCGTGGTTCCCAGAGCCTGCGCCAGCCGGGTCTGAGCCGAGCCCGGGCGCAACGGTTTCGGCTGGCTGTCATCGGGGGCCCAGCCAGTCAGAACGACCAGTTCGAACAGCTCGGTGATACGCCCGGTTCCGTCGCGTGCCAGCTCGGCATGGACCGCGGCCGCCCGCAGCAGCATGTCGCGCCGCGCAAGGTGGCGCAGACGCGCAACTTGCGCATTATTTTCACCCATGGCGCGCAGGTCACGCATCAGGGCCAGCGTATCCGCGTACGACACGCGCAGCGGCACGGAATCCGCAACCGGCAGGGCCAGCCCGGCGCGTTGCAGCAGCGCCCCCATATCGCGGATTTCGGCCATCGGCACCACGCGCGGCGACAGCCCGCCGGTCACCTGGGCCTCGGCCTCGGCCAGCGCCGTGCGCAGGTTCGCCAGGGTCTGCCCGCCAAAGGCAACAGACAGGAAAAGACCGTCGGGCCGCAGCGCCCTGCGACATTGAATCACCTGCCCCACCGGGTCGTTCGCCCAATGCAGCGCCATGGCGTGCATCACCAGATCATGCGCGCCCTCGTCCAGCGCCAGAACCTCGTCATCAGGCACGATGCGCGCATCTGGCCACAGGTTGCGCCAGAAATCGGGAAAGCCCGTCACGATGGCAGGTTTGGTAAACGTCCTTTTAACCATTGCCAGCCGATCCTGAAGCTCGTCAGCGGCGGCCCGATGCAGAAACATCTCCGGACCCCGCGCCAGTGCACGCGCACGGTTGCGGGTCAGGGCGGTGCGGTCGGTCAGGCGGGGCGCGTCTGTCATGAGTTGGCGATATAGGGGCAAGGCGATGGCACTTCAAACGCTGATCCGCATGGTCTATCCCCCGCGCTGCCTGAGTTGCGGCGAAATGGTGGACAGCGATTTCGGCCTATGCGGCCCGTGTTGGCGCGATACGCCCTTTATCGGAGGCGTATCCTGCGACCTGTGCGGCGCGCCCCTGCCCGGCGGCGACCCGGGCGAGGTTGCCCATTGCGACGACTGCCTGAAAATCGCCCGCCCCTGGGATCATGGCCGCGCCGCGCTGGTCTATGACGGCAACGGGCGGCGGCTGGTTCTGGCGCTGAAGCACGGCGACCGGCACGAGATCGCGCAGCCCGCCGCCCGCTGGATGGCGCAGGCCGCCCGCGATCTGCTGAAACCGGGGACGATCGTCGCCCCCGTGCCGCTGCATTGGTCGCGGTTCCTGCGGCGGCGCTTCAACCAGTCGGCCCTGCTGGCGCAGGCGCTGGCGCGCCAGACCGGGCTGGCGTGCTGCCCCGACCTGCTGCGCCGCGCCCGCAAGACCGAAAGCCTGGATGGCAAATCCCGCGATCAACGATTCGCCACACTGTCCGAGGCCATCACCGCCCATCCCAAACGCACCAATCTGATCGCGAATCGCCCGGTCCTGCTGGTCGATGACGTGATGACATCGGGCGCCACGCTGGCGGCCTGCGCCGATGCCTGCCACACCGCCGGCGCATCACAGGTTTGCGTGATCGTACTGGCACGCGTTGCCAAGCGGCCCTAAATCCCCGTAAACACACATGAACCAATCTTGGGGGATATCCATGCAACCTGTTGAAATCTATACGTCGCCGCTTTGCGGTTTCTGCCACGCCGCCAAGCGGTTGCTGGCGCAAAAGGGCATCAGCTTTGCCGAAATCGACGTTCTGGCCAATCCGGATCGCAAGCCCGAGATGATCGCCCGCGCCAGCGGTGGCCGCACCGTGCCGCAGATTTTCATCGGCGACACCCATGTCGGCGGCTGTGACGAGCTTTACGAACTGGATCGCGCGGGCAAGCTCGATCCGTTGCTGACCGGGCGCTAGGGCGATGCGCGCGGCGCTGCTGCAACTGACCTCGGGCGACGACCCGCAGGACAACCTGACCCAGGTTCTGGGGATGGTGCGGCAGGCCGTGGATCAGGGCGCGCGCCTTGTGCTCACGCCCGAGGTGACGAACTGCCTGTCGCCCGACGGCGATCATCAGCGCGCGGTGCTACGGTCTGAAAGCGACGACCCGACCCTGCCAGCCCTGCAAAGGGCGGCAGCGGACGCGGGCATATGGCTGCTGATAGGCTCGCTGGCGTTGAAAACCGATGATGCGGACGGGCGGTTTGCGAACCGTTCGTTCCTGATTGCACCCGATGGCCGGATCGCCGCGCGCTATGACAAGATCCACATGTTCGACGTGCAGGTTTCGGAAAGCGAAACCTACCGCGAAAGCAAGCGCTTTCGCCCCGGCGACCGCGCGGTGGTGGCACAGACCGATTTCGCCACGCTGGGTCTGACGATCTGCTACGACATCCGCTTTCCGCATCTCTACCGCATGCTGGCACAGGCCGGGGCGCAGATTCTGACCGTGCCCGCCGCGTTCTCGCCCGTGACAGGCGCTGCCCACTGGGAGCCCCTTCTGCGGGCCCGCGCGATCGAGACCGGCTGTTTCATCCTGGCTCCGGCGCAGACAGGCACGCATCCCACGCGCCACGGCACGCCGCGCCGCACGCATGGGCACAGCATGGTGGTGGCCCCCTGGGGCGAGGTCCTGCTGGACGCAGGCACCAAGCCTGGCGTCTACACCGTCGATCTGGACTTTGCGCAGGTCGCCGATGCGCGCGCCCGCGTGCCTTCGCTGAACCATGATCGCCAGTTCGGTGGGCCGGATGTCTGACACGACCAATCCGCTGGCCATCGCGCTGTTTTCCGAACTGTTGACCGCGGATCAACTGGTGCGCAACCGGCTGTCACGGGTGCTGCCCAAGGGCATGGAAATCTCGCACTTCTCGGTGCTCAACCATCTGGCCCGCGCGGGCGGCGAGCGCAGCCCGGCGCAACTGGCCAAGTCGTTTCACGTCACCCGTGGTGCGATGACCAACACGCTCAGCAAGCTGGAATGGGCGGGCTATATCCACATCCGCCCAGACTGGGACGATGCCCGCCGCAAGATGATCGCGATCAGCCCCGCGGGGCGCCGCGCGCGAGATGCCGCTATCGCCTCGATCTCGCCAATGATCACCGATCTTGCGGATGAGCTGGGCGAGGACAAGCTGCGCGCCATCCTGCCGATCCTGCGCGAGTTGCGCCTGAAACTGGAAGACGACGGGTAACCCCTTCATCTTGCCAGATAAACTCTGGGGGAGTTTGAGGGGGCAACGCCCCCTCATTCCGCATCGCGGCTGCGATGCTCCCTCAGTGCGCGCTCTGGCGCGCTCATTCGGATCACGCCGGTTTGGTGCTGGCGGTCACATAGTTCACGCTCAGGTCGCGGGATGACAGCGACCAGCCCCAGGTGACCGGGTTGAACACGAACCCCTTGCGATCCACCGGGGTCAGGCCAGCCTTGCGGATCAGGTCATACAATTCGTCCGGGGTGATGAATTTCTGCCACTCATGCGTGCCCTTGGGCAGCCAGCGCATCACGTATTCCGCGCCGACAATGGCCATTGCGAAGCTCTTGGCGTTGCGGTTGATGGTCGAGCAGATCATCAGCCCGCGGGGTTTCAACAACTGCTGGCAGGCAGTCAGATAGGCCAGCGGATCGGCCACGTGCTCGACCACCTCCATGTTCAGCACCACGTTGAACTGCTCGCCGGCGGCGGCCATGTCCTCGGCAGTGGTGTGGCGGTAATCGATCGTCAGTCCGGATTGGTCGGCATGGACCTGCGCCACGGGGATGTTGCGGGGTGCCGCATCGGCACCCACGACCTCGGCCCCCAGCCGTGCCATCGGTTCCGACAGCAACCCGCCGCCACAGCCGATGTCCAGCAGGCGCAGCCCGGCAAAGGGTTTGTCGGCGGTCAGGTCGCGACCGTATTCGCCCGCGATCTGTTGCGTGATGTAGTCCAGACGGCAGGGATTGAGCATGTGCAGCGGCTTGAACTTTCCCTTCGGGTCCCACCATTCGGCGGCCATCGCCTCGAATTTTGCCACTTCGCCGGGGTCCACTGTCGTTTGGGCGGTTTGCATTCGGCTCTCCATATGCTCTTTTGGTGGTTACAACCTATATAGGCGCTCATGGATAAATACGCAGGTCAAAACAGCGCGGTGCGGCATCTGTATCCCTCGCGTGATCCGTTCGATCAACGGATGTTGCAGGTGGGTGACGGCCACACGCTGTATGTCGAGCAGTCGGGCAACCCCGATGGCATTCCGGTTGTCGTGCTGCATGGGGGTCCGGGGGGCGGGTGCAGCCCGGTGATGCGGCGGTTCTTTGATCCTGACGTCTATCGCGCCATCCTGTTCGATCAGCGCGGCTGTGGACGGTCGCGGCCCCATGCCAGCGTGACGGCCAACACCACATGGCATCTGGTGCGCGACATCGAGACGATACGCGCGACGCTGGGCATCGACAGATGGATGGTGTTCGGCGGGTCATGGGGTGCGACGCTAGCACTTGTCTATGCGCAGGCGCATCCGGATGCGGTGCGGCACCTGATCCTGCGGGGGGTGTTTCTGGCCACGCAGTCTGAGCTGGACTGGTTCTATGGCGGGGGCGCGGGCAAATTCTGGCCCGAGGTCTGGGCGCGGTTTGTCGATCCGATACCGGAAGATGAACGCGGCGATCTGATTGCGGCCTATCACAAGCGCCTGTTTTCCGGGGATTTGCCGACCGAAATCAAGTTCGGGCGGACATGGTCATCATGGGAAAACGCGCTGGCGTCGATGGGCACGAACGGGCAGTCCGGCGAATCGCCGGGGGATTATGCACGGGCCTTTGCACGGTTGGAGAACCATTACTTCACCAACAAGGCGTTCCTGGAGCGCGACGGCCAAATCCTTGGTGACATTGGGAAAATCTCTCATATTCCCGGTGATATCGTGCAAGGGCGGTACGACATGATCTGCCCGCCGCATTCGGCCTGGGGGCTGGCGCAGAACTGGCCCGAGGCGGAGTTGCACATGGTGCGCAACGCGGGCCATGCGCTGAGCGAGCCGGGCATCAGCTCGCAACTGGTGCGGATCATGGACGGGCTGGCCGGGGCCGAAAAGGCGGTGTGAATAGCATGCGCAAGCCATGCACAACCCATGCATATCGGGGCGGTGGGTTGCACCCACCCTACGGTGCCCGGGGAATCCGCTTGCAGACTCGGGCCTGAGCGCCTATATCCCACATCAACAGCGGCGCGCTGGGGTCCAAACCCGGTGCCCACCGGATCTTGTGACGGGCCGCGCGCCCGTTTTTTTGTGCCTGACCCAATCGTAGCTGACCCACCGGAGCCTGCATGAGCGACCTGATCGCCAAAACCGCCATTGACCGGCGCATTGCCGAGATCATCACCCCCGTCATCGAGGACATGGGGTTCGAACTGGTGCGCGTGCGGCTGATGGGGGGCAAGACCCACACGCTTCAGATCATGGCCGAACGTCCGGCCGGCGGGATCGAGGTGGACGAGTGCGGCGAGATTTCGGCGGCGGTCAGTGCGGTTCTGGATGTCGAGGACCCGATCGTCGATCAGTACATCCTCGAAGTCTCCAGCCCCGGCATCGACCGGCCGCTGACGCGGCTCAAGGATTTCGAGGCTTACGAGGGCTACGAGGCCAAGCTGGAAACCGACGAGACGATCGACGGGCGCCGCCGCTTTCGCGGTGTGCTGGCCGGGGTCGAGGGGGACGAAGTGCTGATCAACGTGACCGAGGGCACGATTGGCCTGCAGTTCGACTGGCTGGCCGATGCCAAGCTGATCCTGACGGATGAGCTGATCCGCGAGATGCTGAAGGCGCGCAAGGATGCGGGCGTTCTGAACGAAACCGCGTTTGACGATATTGAAACCGAAGACGGTTCCCAGGAGGACTGAAAACATGGCCATCACTTCTGCAAACCAGCTTGAGCTTTTGCAAACCGCCGAGGCCGTGGCCCGCGAAAAGATGATCGACCCCGGTCTGGTCGTCGAGGCGATGGAAGAGAGCCTGTCGCGCGCCGCCAAAAGCCGTTACGGCAGCGAAATGGACATCCGGGTCAGCATCGACCGCAAGACCGGGCGCGCCACCTTTACCCGCGTGCGCACCGTGGTCGAGGATGAAGAGCTTGAGAACTATCAGGCAGAGCTGACGGTCGAGCAGGCGAAACAGTACATGGCCGAGCCCAAGGTGGGCGACACCTATGTCGAAGAGGTGCCGCCGGTGGAAATGGGCCGGATCGCGGCACAAAGCGCCAAGCAGGTGATCCTGCAAAAGGTGCGCGAGGCCGAGCGTGACCGCCAGTACGAGGAGTTCAAGGATCGTCAGGGCACCATCATCAACGGTGTCGTCAAGCGCGAGGAATACGGCAACATCATCGTCGATGTGGGCCGGGGCGAGGCGATTCTGCGCCGCAACGAAAAGATCGGGCGCGAGGCCTATCGCAATGGCGACCGCATCCGCTGCTACATCAAGGACGTGCGCCGCGAAGCCCGTGGCCCGCAGATTTTCCTGAGCCGCACCGCGCCCGAGTTCATGGCCGAGCTGTTCAAGATGGAAGTGCCGGAAATCTATGACGGCATCATCGAGATCAAGGCCGTGGCCCGCGACCCGGGCAGCCGCGCCAAGATCGGCGTCGTGTCCTATGACAACTCGATCGACCCGGTGGGCGCCTGCGTGGGTATGCGCGGCAGCCGGGTGCAGGCCGTTGTGAACGAGCTTCAGGGTGAAAAGATCGACATCATCCCGTGGAACGAGGATATGCCGACCTTCCTTGTCAACGCGTTGCAGCCTGCCGAAGTGTCCAAGGTGGTTCTGGACGAGGATGCCGAGCGCATCGAGGTCGTGGTGCCGGACGAGCAGCTTTCGCTGGCGATCGGTCGCCGGGGTCAGAACGTGCGGCTTGCATCGCAGCTGACCGGGCTGGACATCGACATCATGACCGAGGCCGAGGAATCCGAGCGCCGCCAGAAGGAATTCGAGGTGCGCACCAAGCTGTTCATGGACACGCTGGACCTGGACGAGTTCTTTGCCCAGTTGCTGGTGGCCGAAGGGTTCACCAACCTTGAAGAGGTCGCCTATGTCGAGGTCGACGAACTGCTGGTGATCGACGGCGTCGATCAGGACACGGCCAACGAATTGCAGGCCCGTGCCACCGACGTTCTGGAAGAGCAGGCCCGCACCGCGCTGGCCAAGGCGCGCGAACTGGGGGTCGAGGACAGCCTGGTTGAATTTGACGGGCTGACACCCCAGATGTTGGCGGCGCTGGCCGAGGACGGCATCAAGACGCTGGAAGATTTCGCCACCTGCGCCGACTGGGAGCTGGCCGGCGGCTGGACCACGGTGAATGGCGAGCGTCACAAGGACGATGGCCTGCTGGAGCCTTTTGAGGTATCCTTGGAAGAGGCGCAGGCGCTGGTCATGTCGGCGCGCCTCGCGCTGGGCTGGGTTGACATCGCGGATATCGAAGGCGCCCCGGACGATGATGGCGACGCCGAAGATGAAACCGAGGAGGCCGGAGCCTGAGCGCAGGGTCCGGAAGCGCAGGCATGACACGCGGTGGCGCAGAAAAACAACAGGGCGACGGACCGGAGCGGAAATGCATCGTGACCGGCGACGTCGCCCCCAAGGCCGGGTTGATCCGGTTTGTGGTGTCGCCTGACGGGGATATCGTGGCCGACCTGGCGGAAAAGCTGCCCGGACGCGGTATCTGGGTCAGCGCGGATAGTGCCGCCATTGACAAGGCGGTCAAGAAGGGTCTGTTTTCGCGCGCCGCCAGGATGCAGGTGCGGGCACCCGACGATCTGTCCGCCACGGTCGAGGCTATGCTGGCGCGGCGGGTGGTTGATCTGATCAGTCTCGCGCGCAAGGGCGGCGGCGCCGTGGCCGGGTATGAAAAGGTCAAGGACTGGCTGTCGAAGGACGAGGCCGAGGTGCTGGTGCAGGCCACCGACGGCTCGGGCCGCGGGAAATCGAAGCTGTCCACGCCCTATGGCGGAAGCTATATCGGCTGGCTGACCGCGGATGAGCTGGGATTGGCCTTTGGCCGACAAAACGTTATACACGTTGCGCTTGCCGCTGGCGGTTTGGCATCGCGTGTTGTAGATGAGGCCGCAAGACTGAAGGGTCTGCGCCTGACAGACGGCGGGGACTCTGCCGGAAAGGATAAAAGACGCATATGAGCGACAACGACGGAAAGAAGACCTTGGGTGTACGTGGTGGCGGTCCCCGCTCGGGGAATGTGAAGCAGAGCTTTAGCCATGGCCGCACCAAGAACGTCGTGGTGGAGACCAAGCGCAAGCGCGTCGTCGTGCCCAAGACGGCTGCGGCATCGAAACCCGCGGCGTCTGGCAGCGGCCAGCGGCCCGGGTCTGACCCCGCCAAGCGGCCTGCCGGGATTACCGACGCCGAGATGGAGCGTCGCCTGAAGGCGTTGCAGCATGCCAAGGCGCAGGAGGCCAACGATCAGGCCAAGCGCGAGGCCGAGGAAAAGGCCCGCACCGAAGAGCGTGACCGCCGCCGTGCCGAGCAGGAAGAGAAAGAGCGCGAGCAGCGCGAGGCCGAAGAGCGCGCCAAGGCGAAAGCCGAGGAAGAAGACCGCGCCCGTGCCGAAGCCGCCGCCGCCAAGACCGCCGCCGCAGCGCCGCCGCCCGCCGAGATCAAGGCGAGCGCGCCTGTGGACGATGCCGCAAGGTCCAAGCCCAGTGCGGCCCCGCGCAAGGCCGAGCGCGAGCGCGAAGATCGCGGGCGCACGACGCGCACGCGGGACGACAGCCGCCGGTCGGGAAAACTGACGCTGAACCAGGCGCTTTCGGGCGAAGGTGGCCGTCAGAAATCCATGGCCGCTATGAAGCGCAAGCAAGAGCGCATGCGCCAGAAGGCCATGGGCGGCGCGCAGGAACGTGAAAAGGTCGTGCGCGACGTTCAGTTGCCCGAAACCATCGTCGTCAGCGAACTGGCCAACCGTATGGCCGAACGCTCGGCCGACGTGGTCAAGGAACTGATGAAGATGGGCATGATGGTCACGCAGAATCAGGCAATCGACGCCGATACTGCGGAGCTGGTGATCGAAGAGTTCGGCCACCGCGTCGTGCGCGTGTCGGATGCCGATGTCGAGCAGGTCATCACCTCTGTCGATGACAAGCCCGAGGAGCTGCAGACGCGTCCGCCGGTGATCACGATCATGGGCCATGTCGACCACGGCAAGACCAGCCTGCTGGATGCGATCCGCGACGCCAAGGTGACCGCGGGCGAGGCCGGTGGGATCACCCAGCATATCGGGGCCTATCAGGTCACGACGGCGGGCGGATCGGTTCTGTCCTTCCTGGATACGCCGGGCCACGCGGCCTTTACCTCGATGCGGTCGCGCGGTGCGCATGTCACCGACATCGTGGTGCTGGTCGTGGCGGCGGATGATTCGGTGATGCCGCAGACGATCGAGGCGATCAACCACGCCAAGGCGGCGCAGGTGCCGATGATCGTGGCGATCAACAAATGCGACAAGCACGATGCGAACCCTGACAAGGTGCGCGCCGAACTGCTGCAGCACGAGGTCGTCGTCGAGGCGATGTCGGGCGATGTGCAGGATGTCGAGGTGTCGGCCATCACGGGTCAGGGCCTTGAGGAGCTGCTGGAATCGATCGCGTTGCAGGCCGAGATCCTTGAACTCAAGGCCAACCCCAACCGCGCCGCCGAAGGTGCGGTGATCGAGGCCAAGCTGGACGTGGGCCGCGGGCCCGTCGCCACGGTGCTGGTGCAAAAGGGCACGCTGCGCCGCGGTGACATCTTTGTCGTAGGCGAGCAGTGGGGCAAGGTGCGCGCGCTGATCAACGACAAGGGTGAGCGCGTTGACGAAGCTGGACCCTCTGTGCCGGTCGAGGTGTTGGGCCTGAACGGCACGCCCGAAGCGGGTGACGTTCTGAACGTGGTGGAAACCGAGGCGCAGGCGCGCGAGATCGCGGAATACCGCGAGCAGGCCGCCAAGGACAAACGCGCCGCTGCCGGTGCCGCGACCACGCTGGATCAGTTGCTGGCCAAGGCCAAGGAAGACAAGAGCGTCACCGAATTGCCCATCGTGGTCAAAGCGGATGTGCAGGGGTCGGCCGAAGCCATTGTTCAGGCGATGGAAAAGATCGGCAACGACGAGGTGCGCGTGCGCGTCCTGCATTCGGGGGTTGGTGCGATCACCGAATCCGATGTGGGTCTGGCCGAGGCATCCGGCGCGCCGATCCTGGGCTTCAACGTGCGGGCCAACGCGCCGGCGCGCAGCAGTGCCAACCAGAAGGGTGTCGAACTGCGCTATTACAGCGTGATCTATGACCTTGTGGATGACGTGAAAGCCGCTGCAAGCGGTCTGCTGTCTGCGGAAATCCGCGAGAAGTTCATCGGCTATGCCAAGATCAAAGAGGTCTTCAAGGTGACGGGCGTCGGCAAGGTTGCCGGGTGTCTGGTGACCGAAGGCATCGCGCGCCGGTCCGCCGGTGTGCGCCTGCTGCGCGACGATGTCGTGATCCACGAGGGCACTTTGAAAACGCTCAAGCGGTTCAAGGACGAGGTTGCCGAAGTGCAGTCGGGTCAGGAATGTGGTATGGCGTTCGAAAGCTACGACGATGTGCGCCCCGATGACGTGATCGAGATTTTCGAGCGCGAAGAGATCACCCGCACGCTGGCGTGAACCGGGCCTGATCGAAGCAACAATATTCCAGGGGGCGGCGTTGGCCGTCCCCTTTTTTGTTCGGTGCTCAGGTTTTGTCGGCCGGTCAGGCGGCCCGTGCCATGACGGGCCTGCCGGTAAATTCGCGGTCACCCACGCGGATGACGGTGCGTCCGTCCGGCAGGTTGCAGACGAAGTGCCCCTGTATGGACACGTAATTTCCGATTGTGATGGTGCGCAGCATGTGGCTTCCCTCCCAAGGTGGGGAATTATTGGTCAACGATGGGCAATTATCAATTAAAATTGTGGGCACTTCGAAAAATTGCTGTGGCCGGGCCGCTGGGATAGAAAGCAGAGGGCATGAGGTTTCTGGGGTGTGACGATGGCG